>JAYELT010000001.1:0-6132 GCA_034717715.1 Chloroflexota bacterium
GCTGATCGGGGTGATCAAGGTATCACTCTCTGGCAGGATAACAAACCAGACATGGTTTTGTTGGATTTAAATCTTCCCGGAATGGATGGCATCGATATCGCCAGGAAGATCCGCCAAACCGACGACACACCCATTATCATGGTAACAGCACGGGTTGATGAAGTGGATCGACTTTTGGGGTTGGAATTAGGTGCGGATGATTACATCACCAAACCCTTCTCTCCAAGAGAGGTGGTGGCAAGGGTCAAAGCAGTTCTTAGACGGGTACATAAGATCCCCGAACATTCACTGGATGAAATCCAGCTTGCTGACCTGAAAATTAATGCAGAGGCTTATTCAGTAGAACAATCCGGGGAAGATATCGATCTAACACGGACAGAATTTTCTTTGTTGTTAACCATGGCACAGCAGCCAGGACGGGTTTTCACTCGGCTACAACTCTTAGAAGCGGCACAGGGGATTGCCTATGAGGGTTACGAACGTAGTATCGATGCTCATATTAAGAATTTACGAGCCAAGTTGGGGGATGACAGTCGAGACCCACGCTATATTGAGACAGTTTTTGGTGTTGGATATCGATTTAAGAAGGTTGCTTCATGAGCATGCGATGGCGCTTGTTAGGTTCTTTTTTGCTGATAATTCTGATTGCCCTGGGAGCGGTGGCAATCGTGACACGTTACACCACCGAGCAAGAGGTCGAAAGCTTCTTAGGTCATGGGGGGCAGGTGGGTTTGGAGAACCTGGCAAACGCATTGGAGTCATTTTATGCAGAAAATGACTCCTGGAAAGGCGTTGAATCTTTATTTCCGGGTGGACCCGGACGTGGGAAAGGTCAAGGCACGGGCGTAAATGATTCATCCGGGAATCATATTGTAGCTGACCGAAACGGCATGATTCAATTTAGTCCTGACTTAAACGATAAAGGGAGAATATTGCCAGGAGAGGATTTAGCGCAAACCATCCCTCTTGAAGTGTCAGGAGAGATTGTTGGATATTTGATACCTGAGGGTGGGATCCTGGAATTACCCGAAAATTTTGATTCTCTGTTAATTGAGCGGGTCAACCGTGCGACTCTTGTGGCTGCTTTGATCTCTGGGGGATTGGCGATTCTGCTTGCGCTCATCTTGGCAGCATTGATATTAAAACCGGTGCGGGGCTTAACCAGTGCAGTTAAGAAATTGGCAGCGGGAGACCTGTCACAACGCATCTCAATACAGGGGAAGGGCGAAATTGGCACCCTGGGTGATGCATTTAACCAAATGTCACAATCGCTGCAAGAAGCAGAAGCGCGTCGTCAGGCACTGACTGCTGATATTGCCCATGAATTGCGTAATCCCTTAGCGATTCAGCGCGCACATTTAGAAGCCCTTCAAGATGGCCTCTACCCCCTTGATCATGAAAATCTTGCTTTGATCACCGAACAAAACCGCCAGTTGACTCGTTTGGTAGAGGACTTACGCACCTTAGCCCTGGCAGACGCAGGAGAATTGCCACTGAGCAAACACTTGATTGATCTGAGAAAGATGTGCACGGAAACCCTTGCAAGGTTTGAACCGCAGGCAAGCAGAAAAGATATTCAACTATCAGCTGACTGTGAAAGTGATCAAATTCTTATCGATGCAGATAAAAAACGTCTTTGGCAAATTTGGGACAACTTGATGCAAAACTCCATGCGTTACACACCAAAGGGGGGCAAAATTAAATTATCATTGCAAGACGCCGACGATCTTGCAGTTTTTACGATCTATAACAATGGACCGAATATTTCCGAGGAAGCATTCGGGCATTTGTTTGAGCGGTTCTACCGCGGGGATAAGGCGCGAGACCGTGCCAGCGGTGGAACGGGGCTGGGATTGGCCATCGCTCGGAAGTTAACAGAAGCACATGGGGGTATGCTCACGGTCGAAAATCATCCAGATGAAGGCGTGACCTTTACGCTTGAACTCCCCAAATAATTAGGTTTTTGTCTGTCTTGCTAGGAAAATCAGATGATCAGGGGGAAAAAATCACATGTTTTCCGGATTCTGTTTCCTCGCTTTTTTAGAGAATACCAGAGGTAATAAGGGAAGGATCAATAAATTGACCCCAAACAAGATCAGGAAGGTGGGGCTGAAACCAGCCATATCCGCTAATATGCCGCTGAGATACATTCCGATGCCCTGTCCTACGTTTGTAAAAGCCATCAGGATGGCATACATAGAAGCAGCGATACGGGGATCGACAAAGCGCATAGCGACTGCGAAGTATTCCGTCTGGTATGCCCCATATGCAATACCAAAAAATAAGACCAGGGCGATCGCCAGGGGTAAGCCAAACTGGGGTGCGATTAGGAAGGCCAGGGTCAGCAGTGAAACGCTCAACAACACGACACTGATCAGCAGGGCGCGTTTGGCCTGGCATTTACGCATCAGCCAGCCGCCGATAAAGCTGCCACCCACAATCCCGGCACTCCATATTGAAGTGATCAAACCAGCAGTTGAAAGGCTGATGCCGAACTGTTTTTCCAGATAAGGGTTGACGAGCTGATTCGCACCCAGGATGATCATGAACATCAGCAAACCCAAACCGCCTGCCATAAATGTCTTTCCATTGAAAGCTTTGAACGCAGACCAATCAAATCGTTTCTCAACCTTTCGCTTTTCTTCTCTCACAAAGAACATCAATGGCACAGGCAGGATGGTCAATGCAGCCAGCACCCAGAAGACGGACAGCCAGGACACGTTTTCTGCCAGGAATCCCACGACGGAGGCAGCAACGATAGCGCCCACTGCCCGTCCACCGACCATGAAGCCCTGGATGGTGCTGTGTTCTTCCACAGGCGTGGTATCCAGCGCCAATCCATCAGTACAGGTATCATATAGCGCCAACCCCAATTGCATGATAAAAGCCATCGCTACATATCCCCAAAAATGCAGACCAGGATCAATAAAGGGTGCTGCAACCAGGCATAAGAACTGAACGGTCAAACCGATGAAGATGTACGGTTTGCGGTGACCCATCCCAAACAAATTGACACGGTCACTGAGAATTCCCAGCCCGATCTTGAGTACAAAGGGTAATAAAGCGATAAAACCAAAGACACCCACATCGGTCATCTGCAATCCATTATCCAGTAGATAAAGTGCATTGAGCGCGGCGAAGAAGCCCTGGATAGTACCCTGGGTGAAATAAAGCGAGCCAAAGGTTATGTATCGAACGAATTTTGTTTTCACTAAGAACACCTCATAACTTGTGGTTTGATAGTATAGACCTATCTTCAATCTTCCTTATATCGTGAATAACTTAAAGAATTATAATATCAAACAATCCTGTTTTCTCACACCAATCACCTGAGCACATGAGGAAGAGAAACTATGACCTAAAAACTTAACATTGATGTTGGCGAAGTGTAAAAGACTTAATTCTTGCCTTTATGGGGACGGGCTGTTGAATCACAGAAAGATAAACCGCGATTATTGGATGCGACAGCTGATAAAATCATTGGTCAGGTGGACGTTGATTTTTTACAAGCGGCAGCCAATCTCGATGAAAAAACAAAAATTACCTGGATCAAGCGCAGCATAATTTGCGATCAGATTGTCCGAAACTTTCTTTCTCATACCCCAGATGGGACGGTTGTTAATATTGGCTGTGGATTGGATATGACTTATTCCCGGATTGATAGCGGCAATCTGCGTTGGTATGATCTGGATCTTCCGGATGTGATTGAATTAAGAAAAAAAGTTCTTCTTTGAAGAACAGAGAAGGACTACCATTGTTTTTTCATTTCTTGAGACGGAGTGGCTCAATACAATTGAAATCAAGAGTAATGTACTTTTCATTGCTGCGGGTGTCTTTTATTATTTTTAACCAGAAGAAATTAGAACTTTTTTCTTATCGTTGATCGATCGATTCCCGGGTTGTGAGATCGCATTTGATGCAGCCTCTGCAATAGGCGTAAAACTAGCCAATAAGAAAGTTATCGATAGTTCAGGATTGGATGAAAAATCGTATCTTGTGTGGGGATTGAAGAATGTTAAGGAAATCCTTACTCGGGATTCAAGGATTGAATTAATCGGGAAATACTATTATTTTCGAAAATTGCGGATGAGTCTAAGAAATATTTTAATGAGTGCCTTATCTGATTTTCTCGGCACACAATGCATGCTTCACCTCAGGTTCGGAAAGCGAAAGCAATCTTCTTGATGATATAAAAAATATAACCTTCACTTAATCGCTCCTGAGGGAACTATCCTGGTTTCACAGGGTCAATTATTATCCAACATGGACTGTAAATGCTCAAAATCTATCCTTGACGTTAAATCAATGCTGATGGGAGTGACTGAAACTTTCTTTTCCACCAGCAAGATGTAAAGATCGCTCCCTTTTTCAAGATCTTCCGGGTGAAAGCGGATCTCATAACCCATCGGGCCGCGATCGGAAGGGAATTTTCGGTGAACAGGTTTAGGCATGTAATACCGTCGGCGAGATTGCCGTGTCAGGACCATTTCTGTTTCAGCGGTTGCACCATGTGGAATATCCAGTTTGATCAGGTCCACATCCTTAGATAATGGACTTCCAAGCAGCTTTTGAGCGATTTTCTGTGTAAAATAACCTGCGATTTTAAAATCGATATCCTGGGAAAGGGAAAAGTGATGTTCTGCACTGGTTTGCATAGAAACAGCCAGTGCGGGGACGCCCAGAGAAGCAGCTTCCAGAGCGGCACCAACTGTCCCTGACATTGTGATACCGGAGCCAATATTCTCGCCATAGTTAATCCCTGAGACGACAAGATCTGGCTTGTTCCCTATCACATCATAGATACCATGCAGTACCGCCTGTCCAGGTGAGCCGTCGACGGAGAAAACCTGCCAGTCACGCTCGTTAACGTGCAAGGTCATTTGCTCAATAATCCCAGAGGAATGGATGGGCATGCTGCGCCCTGAGCATGTTTGTTGGTCGCGCGGGGCAACCACGTGAACATATCCCAAGGGGTCAAGGGCTTCTGCGGCTGCCCATAGGCCTGGGGAATGGATGCTGTCATCATTGGTCAATAAAATTTGTTTTGTTTTATCATTCATTGTTGTTTAATTTTAGATGATGTTGACCATCAACGCAACTCCGTGTTCGTAAAGAGTGGGTTAACAAATAGCCGGAATATTTGTGAAGCTGATTATTATGCAAAAAGAGGTCTTTCAGACAATATTTTACCGAACCTACATCGAATAATTGCATGGTATTGAAAAGACCGTGCTCTTTTTAATCCTGGAAAGGTTGATCTTCTTTTGGGGCGGAACCGTAGATCAGTAAATTTCCATCAAGGTCTTCAATTATCATTTGGTATGCCCAGCTATAGTTGGCAGGTTCCTGACTAATTTTGGCCGTATTATCTTGGAGTTATTCGAAAAGGCTTTCTACGCTATCTATTCCAATCCAAACCCGTTGAATAAAAATCTCATCCTTTCTTGGAATCAAGTGAAATTAATGGCCGTCATGCTGGACAATGCCAAGATTTGGCAATTCAATGTAGGGATCGAATCCCAGGACATCAACATAATATTTCATACTTTGGGAAATATCGTTTACATTCAGATAAGGATTTATTCTTTCTACTCTTGTTTTCATTTCTTCATCGAGTCCTTTTTTATTCAACACATCGGGATGACCAGCCAGCATCTTAATGTTCTGGTTCAATGATATCTATATAAGCCAAATCAAACATTTTCGGAAAAAGCCATCCCAGAGAATATTCTCGATCTAAATTCCGAGTATAAAATAATATATTGGAGCTTATCCAAGAATCACGCGATAAATGAATTTATCAAATAAAATCAACTCAAATTATCTTCGTTACCAAATTTACCTTTGATGAATTTGTGAAATATCACCAGCAGCACATTTAACTGCAAAGACCTTGATTTTTTCAATCATGGCCATCAAACCATTGGCTCGCTGGGAAGAAAGGTGTTTATTAAGGCCTGTTTGTTCAAAAAAGGTCAGTTCTGCAGCTGCCACGTCCTTTGCCTGTTGACCTGAATAAACCTGTAACAATAGTGCTGCTAAACCTTTGACAATCAGGGAGTCGCTGTCTGCCTGGAGATGGATTGTGCCATCCTGGCATTCTTGATGCAGCCAGACGGTCGATTGACATCC
>JAYELT010000002.1:0-2535 GCA_034717715.1 Chloroflexota bacterium
TGGCAGGAGACAACGTAGGATTGCTGCTGCGGGGCATCGGACGAGAAGAGGTAGAGCGCGGCATGGTGGTGGCGAAACCCGGCAGCATCACACCGCATACGAAGTTTGAGGGAGAGGTTTACATTCTGACCCGAGAAGAGGGAGGGAGACACAGTGCCTTCTTCACAGGCTACCGACCGCAATTCTATATCCATACCATGGATGTGACAGGGAACGTGGCCTTGCCTGAAGGTGTAGAGATGGTATTGCCTGGCGACCGAGTGACAATGGAAATCGAACTGATCGAGCCTGTTGCTTTGGAAAACGGGTCGAAGTTTGCAATCCGAGAAGGTGGTCTGACGGTTGGCGCTGGCGTGATCTCCAAGATCGTTGAATAGGAAATATTAGGAATTAATTATGGCTAAACAAAAGATACGTATACGTCTGAAGGCTTATGACCACCGAGTCATAGATCAATCTGCCAAGCGGATTGTTGAAACGGCTGAACGCAGCGGAGCACAGGTAGTGGGACCAGTTCCTTTACCAACCAAAATCGAACGGTTTACCGTTATACGTTCACCTTTCATTGATAAAGATTCGCAGGAACACTTCGAGATGCGCACACACAATCGATTGATTGATGTGATAGAGCCAGATTCGAAAACGATTGATATGCTGATGCGTCTGAATTTACCAGCTGGCGTGGATATCGAAATTAAGATATAGTCTATATTTTGGTTGCCAGCCAACAAGTTTGTCCTTCGCATGAGTAATCAACATTAGTGAAGATCAAATTTTGTTGGAGTGGGAATCAGTAAAAATTCCCTCTTGGCAAATGCGCCATGAGGTGGTAATATAGAAAGGTTCGGCTAAAAAAAGCTGGACCTTCAAGGCGGCATAAGAACCTTTCTTTCCGTAGTCCAAAAAATGACAGGTCGCGGAAGAGTAGTTGACTGTGTTGCGGTCGGAGATGATGCAGCCGTGCCCAGGCTGACAGTCTCGTCATAATATCTTGTAACAGGAGAATATCAATTATGTTTAAAGGGCTAATTGGACGAAAAATTGGAATGACCCAGATTTTCGATGATGACGGAGCTGCGCTCCCGGTAACATTAATCGAAGCTGGGCCTTGTTATGTTACCCAGATAAAAACTGATGAGAGCGATGGTTATGCTTCAGTTCAATTGGGGTTTAACGAGGTGAAACCTACACGGTTGACGCGAGGACAGCTCGGTCACCTTGAACGCAATGATTTGCCACCATTAAAAGTATTACGAGAATTTAAGAGTAAAACACCCGACGTCTCGGAAGGCGACATGCTGAAGGCTGATGTTTTCGAAAAAGACGAACATGTAGATATTGTTGGGACCAGTAAGGGACGTGGTTTTGCCGGTGTTGTAAAACGCTATGGATTTTCAGGCGGTCCAAAGACGCACGGTCAATCCGACCGACTGCGTGCACCTGGTTCCCTGGGCTCTGGTACGACCCCTGGTCGTGTTTGGAAAGGGAAAAAAAGTCCCGGAAGAATGGGAAATGAGCGAGTGACGTCGTCAAACGTGAAAGTTGTATTGGTGGATCCTGAACGCAATCTGATTGCAGTTGATGGCTCTGTGCCTGGTCCAAAGGGCGGCATGGTTGTGATCAAACCTGCGAGGAAACTATAATACGCCCTGTTGGGCGATAACCAGTAATGGGAGTTGAGTAATCATGGAAGTTGATGTCGTCAACATGAAGGGAAAGAAAATCGATACGGTAAATTTGCCGGATGCTATTTTCGATGCCCCAATTAAAGTTGATTTAATGCATCAGGCATATGTCAGGCAGATGGCTAACAGTCGCTTGGGGACGCACTCGACCAAAGGGCGCAGTGAAGTTTCTGGCGGCGGTCGCAAACCCTGGCGGCAAAAGGGAACCGGGCGTGCCCGTCAAGGCTCTATCCGGGCAGCTCAATGGGTCGGTGGTGGGAAGATATTTACCCCTAAACCACGATCTTATGAAAAATCAATGCCGAAAAAGATGCGCAGGGCTGCATTAAGATCAGCTCTGTCTGTTAAGGCTTCTGAAGGTGAGATCATCTTGGTTGATGAGCTCAAAATCGATGAAGTGAAAACACGGGTTATGGCAGACGCAATGCAAGCTGTGGCTGGTGAAGTAAGGGTATTGTTGTTGATCCCTGAAAACAGTCCAGAATTTAGTGGTGTAAAACAGGCTTGTGCGAATCTAGCAAATGTGAAAATGCTTTTAGCCAGTTATTTGAATATTCGCGACTTGCTGAGCTATGAGAAAGTTGTCTTGCCCGTTGCAGCGCTGGATATCATCAGCGGTTATCTCGGATAGGTAGGAATATTATATATGAAAAAGTCTGCATTTGAAATCATCCGCCGACCGATCATCACTGAAAAATCGAACTACATGTCTTCGTTCTTGAATCAGTATGTCTTTGAAGTTGATGCAAAGTCAACAAAGACAATGATAAAAGATGCGATAGAGACCATTTTCGATGTAAAAGTGGATCGTGTCAATGTTATGAATGTACCCGCCAAACAGTCACGAAAT
>JAYELT010000002.1:2635-20993 GCA_034717715.1 Chloroflexota bacterium
TTGGCGAAAGAAGGAAAATACGCCCATGTGCGGCTACCTTCGGGTGAGGTGCGCCTGGTATTGCAAACCTGCCGTGCGTCCATCGGCCAGGTCGGAAATGTCGATCATGCCAACATCAAGTTGGGTAAAGCAGGCCGTAAACGCCATATGGGTTTTCGTCCCGCTGTACGCGGTGTTGCTATGAGCCCCCGAGACCATCCGCATGGTGGTGGTGAAGGTCGGTCACCCATCGGTATGCCCAGTCCAAAGAGTCCATGGGGTAAACCCACTCTGGGTAAGAAAACCCGGCATAACAAAAGAACTGAAAAATATATTCTGCGTCATCGCTCCAAAGCGAAACGGCGTCAGAAGTAAACGATGATAAGAGCGAGAAAGAGGAAGAAATTATGTCGCGATCATTGAAAAAAGGGCCATATATCGCCCCAAAATTATTAAAGAAGATTGAAAATATGAACGCCAAAGCTGAGAAGAAAGTCATCCGCACCTGGAGTCGTGCCAGCACAATTTTCCCCCAGATGGTAGGACACACCATCGCCGTTCATAATGGAAGACGTCATGTGCCGATATATATCACTGAGAATATGGTCGGTCATAGATTGGGTGAATTTGCCCCCACACGATATTTTCGTGGTCATGTTATCGCTGGTAGAGCTGAACAGCGCGAACGAGAAAGAAATCAAGAAGGTAGGTAAGTTATGGCTACGGATATTCGAGCGAAATTAAGCAATCTTGATTCGTCAGCCCAGAAGGCACGCCTGGTTGTGGACCTGGTTCGTGGTAAACCTGTTTTAGAGGTGCTGAACATTTTAAAGTTCACTCCCAATAAGGCTGCAGAACCCGTTAGCAAACTTGTTCAATCTGCTATCGCCAATGGCGAAGAGAACTATGGTGTTTCGCGTGATGAGTTGTATATTTATAAAATTTTCGTGGATGAAGCCCCCACGCGTAAGTGGCGGCGGTTTGGCGCTCGCGGCCGCTTCAAGCCGATACTACGTCGGCGGTCACATGTCACGATTATTTTGCGAGAGGTAGAGTGATAATATGCTGGATGAAAGATTCAATGACAGGAACCAGGAGTAATTATGGGTCGTAAAGTACATCCGACAGGATTTCGACTGGGAATTAACAAACCTTGGTTAGCCCGCTGGTTTGCGGAAGGCAAGGATTATCAGGATCAATTGCATCAGGATCTTGCGATCAGGAAATTGATCCGTGATCACAATGAACGAGCTGGCGTTTCAAATATTGAAATAGAACGCTTCCCTGGCAAGGTAAAGCTTTTCGTTCACACTGCAAAACCAGGCATCCTGATCGGTCGTGGCGGTGAGAATGTAAAAAAATTGCGCAGTGATTTAGAAACAATGACGGGTGAAAAAATTGATCTCGAAGTCAAGGAGATTAAAGCACCAGATTTGGATGCATATTTAGTTGCTGAAAATGTTGCAGGTCAATTAAAACGTCGGATCAGTTATCGTCGGGCAATGCAGCGTGCAATTCAGCAAGGTATGCGGCAGGGTGCAGAAGGTGTGAAAATAATGGTTTCTGGTCGCCTGGGCGGTTCTGAGATGTCTCGAAGCGTCTGGCTTCGCGAAGGTCGTGTTCCATTGCAAACAATACGTGCAGATATTGATTATGCCAAGACTGAAGCGTTAACGACTTATGGGCAAATCGGAATTAAAGTTTGGATTTATAAAGGTGATATTTTGCCTCAAGTGGAAGAGGAAGCAGAAGCCACTGAAGGCGTTTATGTTAGTTAGTAGTAAGATCGTCGGTGAGGATGTCCGACGCTTAGCGAGGTAGTTATTATGTTAATGCCAAAACGAGTGAAATATCGAAAGCAAATGCGAGGTCGCATGAGAGGTAAAGCCTATCGCGGCTCAGATGTATCCTTTGGCGAATTCGGTTTACAAGCATTGGAACCCGGTTGGATCAGCGCACGACAGATAGAAGCGGCGCGTCGGGCCATTGTGCATGAAATGAAACGTCGGGGCAAGGTTTGGATTCGAATTTTCCCAGATAAACCCTATACAAAACGTGCAGCAGAAACCCGCATGGGTAAGGGTAAAGGCCCTGTGGAGTATTGGGTCGCAGTTGTCAAACCCGGGCGAATTATGTTTGAGGTTGGGGGCACGGATCAAGAAACGGCTAAAAGAGCGCTTGTGCGTGCTAAATATAAATTATCTGTGAAGACAAAGATCGTCTCACGGGATGTTGCAGGAGAGGTTTAGAAATGAAAGCAGCAGATATTCGAAAAATGAGTGATGCTGAGATAGAAGAACAACTTACAGAATCACGACATGAGTTGTTGAACCTTAGATTCCAAACGATCACTGGCCAGATAACTGATACGAGCCGATTCCGAGTGATCCGCAAGGATATTGCGCGATTGGAAACCATACTGAGAGAACGACAAATGGTTGAAGCGGCTGAGGAGAATGAAAAATGAATAAACGACGTCGATTGGTTGGGACTGTTGTCAGCACAAAAATGCAGAAAACGGCGGTGGTTAAGGTGGAACGTGTGTTTCGTCACCCCCTTTATCACAAAGTTGTTCGTACAGCGAAAGTCTATAAAGTGCACGACGAACTTGGGACCAGTGCTGGGGACCAGGTCCGCATTGTAGAGAGCAAGCCGATTTCAAAGACAAAACATTGGGTTGTTGAAGAGATCTTGCAGGTTGAAAAGCGATCTCAAGATGACGCTGTTGAAGAATTGGGAGTTTAGACCATGATCCAGCCAGAGACCCGTATGAAGGTTACCGATAATACCGGTGCGAAGGAATTATTAGTGATCCATATCACTGGTAGTTCGCGTCAGCATTACGGTCATATCGGCGATATTGTGGTTGGGACGATCAAATCTGCAACGCCGCAAGCGACCGTCAAGAAAAGTGAGATTGTAAAAGCTGTGATCGTTCGAGCCGCTAAAGAATGGCGCCGAAAAGATGGATCCAGCATCCGATTTGATGATAACGCTGTTGTTGTCCTTGATGGTGATGGGATCAACCCAAGGGGTTCACGCATCTTTGGCCCAGTCGCACGTGAATTGCGTGAAAAAGGTTTTACAAAGATCGTTTCACTGGCGCCAGAAGTTCTCTAGCCAGTTTGATAGGAGTATTAAGGATGAAAACAAAGATACGCAAAGGCGACAGCGTTATTGTGGTCAGCGGTGAGGATAAGGGTACTGTGGGTGAAGTGATTCGAGTTATCACGGATGAGGGTCGCGTTGTTGTGCAAGGTGTGAACCTGTGCATTAAACACCAGGCTCAAACACAGTCCCGCGGCAAGACGATCCCGGCTGGTAAGATTGAGTTTGAAGCACCAATCGCCATTTCAAATGTGATGCTTATGGATCCAAAAGATGGGAAACCAACTCGCATTCGCATTGAAAGGGAAGACGGTAAGCCTATCCGGGTTTCAGCTCGTACCGGTGAGCCCTTTGATTAATAGGCAGCCATTGGAGCAAGATAATGAATAGATTGAAAGAAACATATAAAAAAGAGATTGCACCTGCCCTATTTGAAGAGCTTTCTCTCGAAAATGTTATGCAGGTTCCGACCATTGAAAAGATTGTTTTAAATATTGGCGTTGGTGAGGCGGTGGATAATCCCAAAGCACTGGATGAAGCTGTTAGGGATCTGACCACGATAACAGGTCAGCGACCTGTGATCACCAAAGCGAAGAAGTCAATCGCCAACTTCAAACTACGTGAAGGGAGTGCGATTGGGACCAAGGTTACTTTACGTGGTGATCGTATGTGGTCCTTTTTCGACCGATTGGTGAATGTGGCTCTTCCTCGTGTGCGAGACTTCCGCGGTATCTCCGCTGATGCGTTTGATGGTCGTGGAAATTACACATTAGGATTACAAGAGCAATTGATCTTCCCCGAGATCAATTATGATGATGTTGAGACGGTAAGAGGGATGGAGATCACGATTGTAACAACGGCCGAGAATGACGATCATGCTCGAGCGTTGCTGAATAAATTTGGGATGCCGTTCAAGAAAGGATAGTATGGCTAAAAAGTGTATGATTTATCGCGAGAAACGACGAAAATATCCAAACCAGGTGGTTAACCGCTGCCGGCGCTGTGGGCGCCCAAGGGGTTATATTCGCAAATTTGGTTTGTGTCGTATTTGTTTTCGGGAATTAGCTTTACAGGGCAAAATTCCTGGTGTAACCAAATCGTCGTGGTAGATCGGCGGAGGTATTATCAATGAGTATGACAGATCCTATTGCTGATATGCTGACCCGAATTCGTAACGTTGCTATCAGTAACGGAACTTTGGTGAGCATGCCCAGTTCAAAAATTAAAGCGGAAATTGCTCGTATCCTTGTAGAAGAGGGCTATGTTGAAAATTTTGATGTCGTTGAGGGAAGTCAACCATATCAAAAGACATTAAGACTCCGCTTGAAATATATTGGTGAAAGGCGGCACCGCCGCCCGTTGATCACGGGTCTTGAACGCGTGAGTCGTCCTGGATGCCGTGTGTACAGTAAGAAAACAGACATCCCTTGGGTGCTTTCGGGCATTGGCGTGGCAATTATGTCTACGCCTAAGGGTGTCATGACTGGCCAGCGCGCCCGTAAGATGGGTGTTGGTGGCGAGATATTATGTAAAGTTTGGTAGCGACAGGCGCTATAGGAGGTACGAGACGTGTCTCGAATTGGAAGTTTACCAATTGAAGTACCAGCGGGCGTTGATGTTAAAATCAATGGTTCCTTTGTGAAAGTCAAAGGTCCAAAAGGTGAGTTGGAATTCACTTTTACACCTGAGATGGTCATCAAGAAAAAAGATGGAACAATTGTTGTCGAACGACCCAGTGATCAACCCGCGCATCGTGCGTTACACGGCACGACGCGAGCTGTGATCAATAATATGGTGATAGGCGTCAGCAAAGGTTTTGAACGCGTGCTGGAAATTGAAGGTGTAGGTTACCGCGCCGAGTTGGATGGGAACAATATGATCGTTAATGTTGGTTTTTCGCATCCTGTGGTTGTGAAACCGCCGGAGGGAATCAGCTTTTCTGTGGATATGAAAGTTCGTCAGATAAGGGTGTCCGGCTATGACAAACAGATGGTCGGTCAGGTTGCGGCTGACATTCGTAAATTGCGTCCCCCCGAACCTTACAAAGGCAAGGGTATTCGTTACAGAGGCGAATATGTCCGTCGGAAACCGGGTAAGGCCGGTAAGACAATTATCTAATAATTAAAGGTGAAAGAAAATGGCAAAGAAAACACGGAATGAGGCTCGATTACGCCGTCATCAACGTGTACGAAAAAAGATTTTTGGTACACTCGAACGCCCACGGATGAATGTATTTCGCAGTTCAGCTGAGATTTATGTTCAGATCATTGATGATCTACAGGGCAATACGCTGGCATCAGCATCAAGTATTGACGTAAAACTGCGAGCAGATGTGCAGGGGCTGTCGAACATAGAAAAAGCGCAGAAAGTTGGTCAGGCGATCGCTGATCGTGCTAAGAAGATCGGAATTGAACAGGTTGTATTCGACCGAGGTGGATATAAATATAGTGGCCGTGTGAAAGCCATGGCTGAGGCTGCCCGTGAAGGCGGCTTGAAATTCTAGGAAAGAGGCAATTATGTCGGATTACCGAACCGAAAATAAATTTGATGAGCGTGTCATCGATATTGCACGCGTTTCCAAAGTTGTGAAAGGCGGCCGCCGGTTTTCTTTCAGAGTTGTGATGGTGATAGGTGATAATGCTGGACGAGCCGGACTTGGAATTGGCAAAGCGAATTCCGTTCCCGATGCTATTCGAAAAGCCAGCGATCGCGCTCATAAAGATATGCACAAAATCAACATGAGCGGCACATCAATCTCCCACAAGGTTATCGGCAAGCAAAGTGGTGCCAGAGTACTCCTACGACCTGCAGCAGCAGGTACTGGTGTTATCGCAGGTGGTGGTGTGCGTGCTGTGCTGGAAGCAGCTGGTGTTCGTGATATCTTAACTAAATCTCTGGGCAGCAGCAATACCCTGAACGTCGTTAGGGCAACCTTCGACGCCCTGGACCAGTTAAAATCCCCCAGGGAACAAGCAGCATACCGCGGCAAGAGTGTTGATCAAATCAAACCATATTGGGAGCGTGAGACGAATGCCTAGAAAGAAACAACCAAAGTTGCAAATTAAACTCGTCCGAAGTCCCATTGGGTATTCGAAAAGACAAAAAGCAACATTAAAAGCAATGGGCCTTAAGAAAATGAACCAGGTTGTTGTCCATAAAGACAATGAGGTCATGCGCGGCATGATCGATAAAGTATCTCATCTGGTCACCGTGGAAGAGGCATAAGGTGCTATTATGCAATTACATGATTTAAAACCAAATAAAGGTGCAAGAAAAGACCGTAAGCGTGTTGGACGCGGTACTGCGGCAGGTCAGGGGAAAACCTGCGGTCGCGGTATGAAAGGCCAAAACTCCAGAGCCGGTGGTGGTGTTGCCCTGTATCATCAAGGCGGCAACCTGCCGTTCTTTAGAAAACTCCCATTTAAGCGAGGTGAGGGTTTTACCGTTATCAACCGCGTGGAGTACGAAGAAGTAAACCTGGAAAAACTGGATGGGCTTAAGGCAAAAACAGAAGTTACACCTGAATTCTTATTGAAGGCCGGCATCATTAAAGACCTGGATTCACCGGTTAAGATCTTGGGACGTGGTGATGTCTCTGTTGCACTGAAAATAAAAGCACATAAGGTCACCAAAGGCGCACAGGAAAAGATCGAAAATGCTGGTGGAAGTATTGAAATCATCCAGTAGTAGAGTGTTGCCTATCGAGCAATAAAGGAGACCTGACAAATGAAACGGTCCGCTTGGCGTTACCTTTGGAAATCTAAAGATATACGACGGAAATTACTGATCTCACTCGCGCTGCTTGCGATCTATCGCCTGGCATCTAACATTCCTGTGCCTGGAATTAATCGCGAACTGGTCGCACAATTAACACAGACTGGTGGTGCTGCGGGTGGATTGATCAACATGCTGGATATGCTCTCTGGTGGTGCAGTATCGAACTTCTCGGTATTGTCCATGGGTGTTTATCCTTACATTACAGCTCAAATCATCATTCAACTCCTCATTCCTGTCATACCTGCACTTGAACGCAAAATGCAGGAAAATCCCAAGGAAGGTCGGACCTGGATGGAGAAATGGACGATCATCCTGACCATTCCGATGGCAGCGCTGTCTGCCGTAGGCCAGATCAATATTTTCAATGCGATCCTGGGACAATCTGTGGTAGCAAAATTTGGTTTTGCAGGAGATGTACTGATACCCACATTGGCAACTGTGATATCCATGATAGCAGGTACCATGTTCGGTGTCTGGCTTGGTGAATTGATCTCGGAATTTGGCGTCCGTGGGCAGGGTTTATCTCTGATTATTTTTGCGGGTATCGTTTCGAAGCTTCCCCAAAACCTGCTCCAATTGCTGAGTGATGAGTCATTTTGGTGGTTGATTTTCATCGTGGGGCCCCTTTTGATTGTTACTATTTTTGCTGTTGTCTATGTCCAGCAGGGACGCCGTCATGTCCCGGTAATGTTCCCGGGTCGCCGTGTCGGCAGTCGGATGTCTATGCCAGTCAAAAGTTCTGTGCCTTTGATGGTCAACATGGCTGGTATGATCCCAATCATCTTTGCCCAATCTTTCATAACCTTCCCAACCATATTAGCCAGTTTCTTTAATAACTCCAATGTTAAATGGATCCAGAATGTGGCAGTTGGCATTCAGAATGTCCTGAGTGGCGATGGTTTGATTTATCCCATTTTGTTCTTCATTCTGGTTGTTTTGTTCACCTTTTTCTACACAGATATTTTGTTCGCCCAGCAGAATTATGGCGATAACCTGAAGAAGCAAGGTGCGCAAATTCCAGGTGTTGCCCGTGGTGGCCCCACACAGCGTTATTTGACCAAGGTTCAACGGCGCATCACTTTACCAGGTGCGTTGTTCTTAGGTGTGGTTGCAGCCCTTCCGTATTTCCTGGCGCTTCTATTGCCGGAAGGTATTAAACAGACCAGTCTCTTTTTAGTATCCTCAACTGGATTGTTAATTGTTGTGGGTGTGGTGCGTGACACTTTCCAGATCATTGAAGCCGAACTGAAGATGCACGGCTATGATGATCGGTTGATCAGTTAGGATAGGAAAGATATCTGATGGCACAGATGTATTTGGTGATGTTAGGCCCTCCAGGTGCAGGCAAAGGCACCCAGGCGAAAGAAATTGCGCGGCAATTAGCACTTGTGCATATTTCAACCGGTGATCTCTTTCGGGAGAACTTAAAAAATGAGACGGAACTGGGTATGCTGGCACAATCCTATATGAATGCAGGAGAGTTGGTGCCGGATGACGTAACTGTCAGGATGGTGGAAGACCGGATATCCCGCCTCGATTGCGAACGAGGTGCTGTTCTGGATGGCTTCCCACGAACGCCAACACAAGCAAAAGCCCTGGATGAACTGCTTGAGAAAATGGGCAGCGGTGTGAAGCTTGTCCCATACATAAAAGTACCTGATGAAGTATTGGTCGAGCGCTTGAGTGGTCGTTGGATGAGCCCATCTGGTCGAGTGTATCATGCGAGATACAATCCACCTCAGGTTAAATGGATCGATGATCTAGATGGATCGCAGCTCTATCAGCGTGAAGACGACAAACCAGAAACTGTCCGGCATCGTATTGAAGTCTATAACGAACAAACCTCACCTTTGATAGCATACTATCAGGAAAAAGGCCTTTTAGTTGAAATTGATGGCACACAAGGCATTGAGAATGTCACGGATGCGATCATGAATGTGATCCGGGAGGTTTAACTTGATCTCTTGGGAACGTTCAATCAATATCAAATCACCTTCTGAGATCACGACAATGCGTGAAGCGGGTCGCATCAATGCGGAATCGCTTGCCGCAGCAATTGAACTGGTCGCTCCAGGCGTCACAACGGCTGAATTAAATAAGGCTTTTGAAGCAGTACAAAAGAAATATAATGTTTATTCACCTTTTAAGAATTATCCGGGACCCTATCCGTATCCAACCAGTATTTGCACCAGCGTTAATGACGAATTGGTGCACGGGATTCCCGGTGATCGTGAACTTGCCAGCGGTGATATCATCAGTATCGATTGCGGCACTGTTTACCAGGGTTTTGTAGGTGATATGTCCAAGACTGTTGCTGTTGGAAAGATCAGTCGAGGAACTAAGCGCTTGCTTGAGGTAACCCATAAGGCCCTTGATATTGCTGTCTCAAAGATGGTCCCTGGCAACACAACTGGAGATATCGGTTATGCTGTGCAAACATTTGTTGAGGAGCATGGATACTATATCACCCGCACCTATACCGGTCACGGTGTTGGCAGAAAGATGCATGAGGGACCGCAAGTGCCGAATTATGGCAAACCAGGACGTGGGATGCGCTTGCGTGAAGGAATGACAATTGCGCTTGAACCAATGGTCTTGGTGGGGACACCCAACACAATCGTCAAAGATGATATGTGGACGGTTGCCTCAGCTGATGGATCGTTGACAGCTCATTTCGAGCATACAGTGGTTGTGACTGCCAATGGACCGGAGATATTAACGACATCATAAATTAGATTGACTGGACGAAAGGCAAGATGGCAGGTATAATCACTACTTTGCATCCAAGACAGTTCAGGATCATAGGAGTTAGATTGTGAAAGTATCATCATCAATAAAAAAACGCTGTGCAAAATGTAAAATCGTTAAACGCAATGGTCGTTTATATGTGATTTGTGAAAATCCGAAACACAAACAGCGACAAGGATAAGGAAAGTAACCAATGGCACGTATTGAAGGTGTTGACCTCCCACGCGAAAAGCGCGTTGAGATAGGTCTGAGATATATCTATGGTGTTGGTCCCACGCGGGCAAATGAAATTATTGAAGCAACCGGGGTTAAGCCGGATATTCGAGTCAGGGATTTGTCTGACAGTGATGTCTCGAAAATTCGAGAATATATATCAAACAACTACACCGTGGAAGGTGATTTACGGCGTCAGGTGCAGATGAATATCAAACGCCTGATTGAAATTGGGTCCTATCGTGGTTTACGTCACAGGCGAGGTCTGCCTGTGCGCGGGCAGCGCACCAAAACGAATGCCCGAACTCGTAAAGGCCCGAAGAAGACGGTCGCAGGACGTGGCCGCCGCCGCGGTGTAGGTAAGAAATAATAAATTTAACTACTCTATTGTCTGTCTGGGGTCTCCTTCCTTTCTTCCCGCGGCAAGATGGGCAATATGAATATGAAGCGTTTTGAGTTGTATCAGTGAGGTAGAATGGCAAAAAAACCACAAAGTTCGAAGCGAACAGCAGGTTCGCGTAAAGTTAAACGCCAGATGTCTGCAGCGCAAGTGCATGTCATGGCTTCCTTTAACAACACAATTATCACAGTGACAGACATGCAAGGAAACACCGTGTGTTGGGGAAGCGCCGGGTCAGCCGGATTCAAAGGGTCTCGCAAAAGTACACCTTTTGCTGCACGTTTGGCAACTGAGCAAGTGATGAAAACTGCACAGGGTTTTGGTATTCGGGAAGTTGATATGATCATCAAAGGCCCTGGCCCAGGTCGTGAGGCGACCATCCGTGCTGTGCAAGGTATGGGAATCACCGTTCGATCGATTGATGATGTTACGCCCGTCCCGCATAACGGCTGCCGGCCTCCGAAGAGACGCCGCGTCTAAGCGTAAGGTAAGAAAGGAATTATATGGCACGATATACTGGTCCGGTATGTAAATTATGCCGGCGTGAAGGTGAGAAATTATTTTTGAAGGGTGAGCGTTGTTTTACCCCGAAGTGTGCGATGGAAAAACGAGCGTATCCACCAGGTGAACATGGACGATACAGCAGACGCCGAAGCCGAGAATCAGACTATTCACGGCAATTACGAGGGAAACAAAAGGCAAAACGAATCTACGGCGTTTTGGAACGCCAGTTCAGGCGCTATTTCCGAGAAGCCCAGAAGCGTCCAGGACTGACTGGTTTGAATTTGCTCCAGATCCTTGAAACTCGACTGGATAATGTCGTTTATCGCCTTGGGTTCGCCGACAGTCGAAACCAGGCTCGCCAATTGGTGAATCATGGGCACTTTATGATCAATGATAGGCGAAATGATGTTCCTTCGACCATCATTAAGCCTGGAGATGTAGTGGCTGTGAAAGAAAATTCCAAGCAGAAAACATTTTTCAAACTGCTTCGACAATCTGACGAAGCTCGAACACCGCCAACCTGGGTTGAGTCCAATTTGAGCAATTTGTCTGGTCGGGTTATCCGTTTACCAGAACGCGCTGAAATTGATGGCAATTTGAATGAACAGATCATCGTTGAGTATTACTCTCGATAAGGCTGCTCAATGGTAGTGCAAAGAATGTATTGGCAAGGGGTATGACGTGACTGGAACAATAAGAATGGTACAACCGGAACTGGAACGGGTATCAGAAGCCCGAAACTATGGTAAATTCGCGATCAGCCCGTTAGAACGCGGCTTTGGTACAACAATAGGGAACGCATTACGTCGAGTTTTGCTTTCTTCATTGGAAGGTGCCGCTGTGACATCTGTCCGTATCACGGATGTGTTGCATGAGTTTAGCGATATTGAAGGCGTGCGTGAAGATGTCATCCAAGTTATTCTGCAAATTAAGAAACTGAGGATGATCTTATTTGACGTGGATGTGTCTCACCTGCATCTAGAAGTCAGCGGTGAAGGAACAGTAACTGCTGCGGACATCATTTGTCCCCCGGAAGTTGAAATTGTTAACCCGGATCTTTATCTCTTCACGGTTGACAGTAAGAAAGCTAACCTTGAGATTGATCTGACTGTAGAATTGGGTCGTGGATATTCTCCCGCTGATGAGCGGGGTGATAATTTGCCGATTGGCGAACTACCTGTGGATGCGATTTTTACACCCATCCGCAAGGTCAATTGGACGGTGGGTTCTGCCCGCGTAGGTCAAAGCACTGATTATGACCGTTTGCTTTTAGAGATCTGGGCCGATGGAACGATCTCACCTGAGCAGGCGATGAGTGATTCTTCAAAGATCTTGATGGAACACTTACATTTCATAGCTGGTATCAGTGAGGAAATGCTGACGGTGCCGATTGAACAAGCTGAACCCGAATCAACAATTAACAGCGAAGCAGCTGAGATGCCGATTGAAAACCTTGATCTGACTGTGCGAGTCTTCAATTCTCTTAAGCGCACAGGCATCACCTCAGTTGGGGATATTCTGGAATTGTTAGAAAAAGGTGAGGAAGCGATCCTGGCGATCCGGAATTTTGGTGAGATTAGCCTGATTGAATTGAAGGGAAGGTTGGCTGAAAAGGGCTTCCTGGAAGAAGACGAGGAAGAGGAAGAGACAACGGAGAATTAATGTAATGCGACATAAAGTAAAAGGATATCGTCTTAATCGCAGCGGTGGTCATCGAACTGCAATGCGCAAGACGATGATAAGACAACTTTTTGAACATGAAAGGATCACGACCACATTGCCGAAGGCGAAGTCGATTCAGCCCCTGGCTGAAAAATTGATTACCCTAGCAAGGAATAGCCAGGATAGTGACGAGATCACTATTATTAACGCTCGTCGAAAAGCTAGCGCAACCTTAGGGAACGGCAGTCGTGAGATTGTTCAGAAATTATTTGATGATATTGGTCCTCGCTTCACCAGCCGCAATGGCGGGTACACCCGAATCCTTAAATTGGGTCCCCGTCGCAGTGATGGGGCTGAAATGGCGTTGATAGAACTGGTTGAAGAGTAGGTCCGGCCGGATCATAAGCCGGATGGACTCAGCACATTACAAAGTTATTCTTTCTTATAACGGCTTAGATTTTGCTGGATTTCAGCGTCAAAAGGATGAGCGCACCGTACAAGGTGAGTTTGAGGAATCCCTGCGCAGGATCGGCTGGCATGCGAAAAGCATCCAGGCTGCAGGTCGCACGGATGCTGGCGTACATGCCAGGGCACAGGTGGTAAGTTTTCAGCTGGATTGGGAGCATTCCACTGATGATTTGCGAAACGCCCTCAATTATTACCTGCCAAGAGACATGGCCGTGCAATCAGTAATGGTGGTACCGGCGAATTTTCATCCACGTTTTGATGCAAAATTGCGCCACTATCGTTACAACTGCTTTTGCCAGCCTGTGAGAGATCCCATTCGTGAAGTCTTTGCCTGGCGAGCTTGGCCTGAGGTAAAAATTGATCGTATGAATGTTGCCGCAAAAGCACTGATCGGTTCGCATGATTTCATTGCCTTTGGCAGTGCAACATCAAAAGGTGGGGTGACCGTTCGTGAGGTGTTTTCCGCTGAATGGCAGCAGAAGGATGATGTTTTTCAGTTTGACATCACTGCCAATGCCTTCCTGTATCACATGGTGCGACGGATCACCTTTGCATTAGTGGCTGTAGGTCAGGAACATGCCCCTATCAGCCTGATAGCTGACAATCTTAAGAGTGGTCAATGTGGATTGACGGGGATAGCACCCGCTGTGGGTCTTGTATTAGAAGGAATTATTTACTAGTTTGCACATAGATTTCATATTCCAGGCTTATTTCACTGGAAATGGAAATTTCAAAAGATGGAGAGTTTGATCGTGAGAAAAACATTTGTACCAAAAGGGCAAGTTGAAAGAGAATGGCTGCTGATTGATGCCGAAGGGCAAAATCTAGGCCGGCTTTCAACAAAAATCGCCCAGCTGCTGCTGGGTAAACATAAACCCAACTACACACCGGGTGTGATGACGGGTGCCAACGTGGTTGTAATCAATGCTGAGAAGGTGGCCGTTTATCCTACCCGACTCGATCGTAAGATCTACTATCGCCATTCAAATTACCCGGGTGGATTGAAAGAGATAAGTTTGCGTCACCAATTGGAAAAGTTTCCAGAAAGGGTGATTCAATTAGCTGTTAAAGGTATGATTCCCCATAATAAGCTGGGCCGTCGGATTTATAAGAATCTGCATGTTTATGCTGGTGGCGAACATCCGCATCAGGCACAAGAACCAGTGTTAGTTAAGCAAGAGGAGTAGCAGGGATATATGGATAAGAAATATTACGAAGGTGTTGGACGCCGTAAGGAAAGTTCCGCTCGTGTACGGATCATGGAGGGCACAGGCAGCTTTATTGTTAATGAGAAGGAAGTAGAATCTTATTTCACCCGTTTGGGTGATGTGCCTGAAATTGTCAGGGCGTTTCAAGTTGTCGATCAATCTCAAAACACTTATGATGTATCTGTGATCGTCAAGGGTGGCGGCGTTACCGGCCAACGGGATGCTGTAAAATTAGGTTTAGCCCGTGCTCTGGTTAAAATGGATGAGGGGCTGAGACCTCAATTACGACACAGTGGCTACCTGACGCGCGACCCGCGTGTGAAGGAACGAAAGAAACCCGGCCTCAAACGCGCTCGTAAGGCTCCTACCTATACAAAACGTTAATTTACATCCAGATAGATTTTGGATGTCAGAAGCCTGAAAGAAGGCTGTTAATAGGCGAGTTCATGCCGTACTTAGCGAAGGACTCACAATAGAAACTGAAAGAGACGTTTAAGCACGTCTCTTTTGTTAATTAAGTGATATAAAGAAATTATATGTCTTCAATTAAACAGGTACAGTTGTCACAAGGAATTACATTATTAGGATTGGGTCCAGGTGATCCTGGTATGCTCACGCGTGAAGCTCTGGACTGGATGGAAGGTATCGAGGAAATATACTTAAGAACAAGGCTTCATCCGACAGTAGAAAGCCTTCCAGATCACCTGGTAGTGAAAAGTTTCGATAATGTTTATGAACGTTTTGATGCCTTTGAGGATGTTTACGAAGCGATTGTAGTGAAGGTGCTTGAGCTAGGAGAGCAGCCTGCAGGTGTGACTTATGCTGTTCCTGGGCACCCTTTTGTTGCAGAGGCAACATGCCCTGAGATCTTGAAACGCGCGCGGGAAGAAGGCTTACCCATCCGCGTGATCCACGGTGTGAGTTTTCTCGAGCCAACATTCAATGCTTTGGAATTAGATCCATTCCAAAACCTGGTGCTGGTGGATGCCATGCGCTTGTCTATGAATCAAACACCAGGTTTCTCGCCTTCCATGCCGGCTTTGATCGCACAGATCTATTCCCGCTCAATTTCTACGGACGTCAAATTGACGCTGATGGCTGCATATCCTGATACGCACCCTGTTCGGTTGGTGCACGGAGCTGGGACGAAAGCAGAGACGGTAGAAGACCTGCCGCTGTATGCTATTGATCGCAATCCCCACCTGGGATTGCTAAGCTCCCTGTTTGTTCCGACTTTATCAGAGCAGGCATCATTTGAATCCTTTCAGGAGATCATCGCCCTGCTGCGAGCGCCAAACGGCTGCCCCTGGGATCGGGAGCAAACCCATCACAGCTTGCGGCCTTTCCTTTTGGAAGAGGCTTATGAAACACTCGATGCGCTTGATCGCGAGGATATGACAGCGCTGCAGGAAGAATTAGGTGATCTTTTACTGCAGGTCGTACTGCATGCGCAAATCGCCACAGAAGAGGGAGACTTTAATATCCACGATGTTATTCAGGGAATCGGGACGAAACTGATCCGACGTCATCCGCATGTCTTTTCGAAAGTTCAGGTGGAGAACGTATCCGGAGTAATTCGCAATTGGGAGGCAATCAAAGCAGAGGAGCGCCATGAAAAGAGTGATGAGATAAACACCGGCCTTTTGAACGGTATCCCGAAGGCACTGCCAGCGCTATCACAGGCACAGGCGGTCATTGATCGCGTGGGGCGGGTAAATTTTGGAAAGCTACGGGAGAAAGGGGACCCGAAGGTCATCCTTCAAACCTTGAAGACCTTAGAACAAACTGGAGGGAAACAACAAGCTAATCTTCTGGGTGAATTGCTTTTGTCGGTCAGTTCCCTGGCTTACCAGTCAGGGATTGATGCTGAGAGCGCACTGCGTGAAAGCCTGGCGAGATTTCGTTTCGGTTTTTCGGAGATGGAATCCTACGCTGCAGCAAATGGAAAGACAATGGCTGCTTTGTCATCAAATGAAAAAGCCGACTTGTGGCAGCAAACTGGTGATGCGAAAAATGAAGGCATGGACCTGTCATGACAGGTCCAATCAAAGGATCAGCTTCATCGAACCAGCAAATAGCCCGGGCAGCTGGAACGGTGATGTTCGCTTTTATCATCAGCAACCTGGTTGGATTGGCGCGCGGCATTGTGATCACGCGAGCCTTTGGTACTTCTGCACAGGTGGACTCATTCAATGCTGCTAACCGCATTGTAGAAGTTCTTTTCAACCTGGTGGCAGGCGGGGCTTTGGGATCGGCATTCATTCCCACATTCACAGGATTCCTGACACGTGAAGACCGGGCAGGGGCCTGGCGCCTGGCGTCGGGGGTGATCAACCTTGTGTCATTAGCCTTGATCCTGGTAAGCGTTCTGGTTTTTATCTTTGCACCGCTGATCGTAAGGGAAGGATTGTTTCTTTTGGTACCGGGTTCTGACCCGGTGCAGGAAGCTATGACCGTATCTTTGTTGCGCATCATGCTGCCTTCAGTGGTTATTTTTGGCCTGAGTGGTTTGGTGATGGGTATCCTCAACGCGCACCAGGTTTTCCTGGTGCCGGCGATCGCCCCAGCGATGTATTCACTGGGTATGATCCTGGGAACAATTTTGCTCCCGAAGGAATGGGGTATCCAGCGGCTGGCGATCGGTGTTGTGGCCGGTGCGGTGATGCATTTAGTAGTACAAATGCCGCGAACCTTCAGATTGCGAGAACGAACCTATCATTTCTACATAGGCTTGCGTAACAAGGCAGTGCTCAAGGTCTTCCGCCTGATGGGACCGCGGCTTTTGGGCGTTGCTGTTGTGCAGCTGAATTTCATTGCTAACACGATCATCGCTTTGGGTCAACCGGAAGGCAGTGTGACAGCCATTACCCTGGCTTTCAGCTTGATGCTCATGCCAGAAATGGCGGTAGCACAGTCTGCAGCAATTGCCTCGCTTCCGACATTTTCTGCTCAAGTTGCACGGGGGGAGCTGGAGGAGATGCGTCATTCACTGGCATCGACTTTACGAGCTGTATTACTGCTGGCGATTCCTGCATCAATCGGTTTGATCTTGCTGCGAACGCCGCTGGTTGCTCTGCTGTACCAACGGGGTGCTTTTACCCCTCGTTCGACCGAGTTAGTTGCATGGGCGTTATTATGGTATGCTGCCGGGCTGGTTGGGCATGCGCTGGTGGAGATCCTCAGCCGGGCATTTTATGCACTGCATGACACGCGCACGCCGGTGATCGTGGGGGTGGTGGCTATGGCATTGAACATCGGTTTCAGCCTGCTGTTTTCAGCGCTGTTTGCACGCATGGGATGGATGCCGCATGGCGGATTAGCGCTGGCAAATTCATTGGCGACTGCATTGGAAAGCATTGTGCTGGTGATCCTGATGCGTAAACGGCTTAATGGATTGGAAAGGCGATTTATCTGGAAGGGCGTGGGGATATCCATCCTTGGTTCGGGGATCATGGCGGCCGTTGTGATCGGTTGGGGGGCACTGGTCGGGGAAGGACAGCGTTTGTTGATGGTGGTAGGGGGACTGGTTTTAGGATTGGGGGCTTACCTGGGTCTGATGTGGGGGTCGAAGATGCCGGAATTACGGGGAATGGTAAGGGTGTTTAGAAGTAGGATATCCAGAAAAAAATAGAAAAAATCAATTTAATATAATAATCTCAAAAGGCTCCTTTCCCAGTTGAAAAGGTGACGGTATTCAGTTTTTCGTCTGCAGAAAATTGAAAAGAATGCAGCTTTCCAGCGTAAAACAGGCTTCAATAATAAAAAATAGTGCTTTCCTTGTTTCCCCACAAATAAGTTTATGAACTTATAACCAAGGAAAAGACCTTCAAGAAGTAACTAGAGTTACACTTGGTTTGGAAGCAGATGTCCTTAATCCAGTGCAACGATTGCTGCTTCAGGATCGTCCACGCCAAGAACAAGACGGCTTTTGGTGGCAAGGTAAACAAAATCAATATTGACTTCCGCATTTGCCATCTTTTGTGTAATTTTGCCAAGCTCTCCAGGTTTATCTACAATTTCTACGACAAGGACTTCGCGGGTGGACATGATGGTAAATTTATTTTTCCTGAGAAGTACACTTGCCTCATCCCCTTTGTCAAATAATAAATGCAGTACAACTTTGTCCTGATATTGGGTGCCGCTGATCCCCTCGATTGTGATGCCAGCTTTCCCCATTGTTGTGCTGAGATTAGCGAGCACACCAGGACGATTTGGGAGCATGACCATGTAATCTATTGCCATATAACCTCCTTGGTTCTTATTATTGATCTAAAGTGTATGCAAAATCTAA
>JAYELT010000003.1:0-20569 GCA_034717715.1 Chloroflexota bacterium
GTCATTGTTAATTTTCTTGACGCACACACTCCTTTATTGTAGGATTAATCCATTCAAGATATTGGATAATGATGACATATCAAAAGAAAATCGGAAACTTCGGTGAAAAAATCGCAGCAGATTATTTACAGGAACTGGAGTATCAGCTGCTCGATCAACAATACACAACGCGCTATGGTGAATTGGATCTGGTTATGTTTGAATCAGGAGCAGTCGTTTTTGTGGAGGTTAAGACCAGAACCACTGATACATTTGGCTTGCCGGAAACCAGCATAACACAAAAAAAATTAGAAAGGATCCAAAATGCTGGATTGCTATGGCTCCAAGCACATCCTGAAGTAAATGATGTTTGGCGCATAGACGTGATTTCAGTGATTTTGGACCATCATAATACAGTTAAGGATGTTCAACATTTTATCAATGTGCTCTCATGAACCATAAATCTAAGCTTCCTTTGATCATTATCGTTGGGCCTACTGCTGCAGGAAAAACTGCTGTCTCAATCGATTTAGCACAACGCTTCAGTGGGGAGATCGTTTCAGCAGATTCTTGCTTGCTTTACCGAGGGATGGATATTGGCACTGCGAAACCAACCAAAGAAGAAAGACAGTGTGTCCCACACCATTTGATCGATGTGGCTGATCCGGATGAAAGTTGGAGCCTGGGCGTATATCAAAGAGAAGCATATCGTGCAATTGACGCCATTCATGAACGTGCGAAATTGCCATTCCTGGTTGGCGGAACTGGACAATACATCAGGTCAATTATTGAGGGCTGGCAGATCCCTTCTCAGCAGCCGGATCTCGAACTCAGGAAAGCTTTGACACATTGGGCGGAGGATATTGGTGCAGAAGGTCTCCATGAGCGTTTATCACGATTGGATTCGGAAGCTGCAGCTAAAATTGAACCTCGCAACCTTCGCAGAACCGTGCGTGCCTTTGAAGTGATTTTCAAGAAGGGAAAGCGCTTCTCAGAATTGCGTAGCAAACAAGTATGCCGCTATTCGGTGAATATCATGGGGATTCAGCGCTCCCGCGAGGAACTTTATGCCAGAGTGGATCAGCGTATTGACCAAATGCTGGATGGTGGTTTGGTCAATGAGGTTCGAGAGTTGCTAAATTTGGGATATTCCCCTAAGCTTTCATCAATGTCTGCCATCGGCTATCGAGAAATCATTCAATACCTACAGGGTGAGATATCTTATGAGGAAGTAGTGGTATTGATGAAAAGAAATACACGTACTTTTATCCGTCGCCAGGCGAATTGGTTCAAACCAGATGACCCACGTATCACCTGGTTTTTTGCAAATGAACATTTGGCGGATGAAATGGAAACGTTGATCAGGAGGAGGTTAAGTGAAATTGAATGATCGACCCTGGACTTCCCTTTATGATGAAGGTGTTCCTGCTACGATTGAAATACCAAGGATCTCACTTGTTAAGCTATTCATCCAATCCGTGAAGACCTATGGCGAGTCTGTTTGTACGATCTTTGAGGGGGAAGCACTAACTTATCAAGAAATTGATGCGCTTTCAGATAGGGTTGCACGCTATTTTGTTGCCATGGGTTTGAAGAAGGGACAACGTGTAGGGATCATGCTGCTGAATACCCCCGCGTTTATAATCAGTTATTTTGGCATCCTGAAGGCGGGTGGCGTGGTCATGGCATTGAATCCAAATTATCGGCCAGCAGAGGTGGAAAAACTTGTTATTGAATCGGATGTAAGGATTTTGATCCTATCGAATTCAGCCTACCAGGAAATGATGACTTTGCGCTCAAGAACGAAAATTGATACTATTGTGGTTGTAGGTTCATGTAATATGCTTGCAAAGGAGGATATTTTCTGGGAAGATTTGCTTAAAGCATATGAAACGGGTGAACTCGTTGATGTTGTCGTACATCCGGAAGATCCTGCTGTCTTTCAATATTCTGGGGGAACAACAGGGACGCCGAAGTGCGCCGTTGGATTACATCAGAACCTGGTTGCAAACGTGTATCAATTCAGCTATTGGTTAGTCAACACAGAGCAAGGGAAAGAAGGTGTTTTAATCGCGATTCCGCTCTACCATGTCTATGGAATGGTATTAGGGATGATCCTTGCAATAAAATTGGGCGCCAGGATGATCTTGATTGCTAACCCCAGAGACCTTGACGGTTTATTGGATGCAGCAGAGACTTACCATGCATCTATTTTCCCAGGTGTTCCGAATATCTATGCGGCAATTAATCAATATCCACCGGTGTTAGCGGGAGAATATGACCTCTCTTCCATTAAAGCATGTATCTCGGGGTCAACTACATTGCCATTTAGGGTCAAAAAGGCTTTTGAAACATTGACACATGGTCATCTTGTTGAGGGTTACGGCCTTTCAGAAGCACCCACTGCGACACACTGTAATCCCATTTTGGGTGAGAACCGGGAAGGTTCAATCGGATTGCCCTTACCGAATGTTGACTGCCGGGTGGTTGATATAGAGACCGGGCGTATTGATGTTGCAGTTGGGGAAATTGGTGAATTGATTATTAAAGGACCGCAGGTGATGGCTGGTTATCATCGCCGACGACGGGAAACGGATATGGTTTTGCGGGATGATTGGCTATATACTGGTGATATCGTGCGAATGGATAGACAGGGTTATTTTTATATCGTGGATCGAAAGAAAGATGTCATCAAAGTGGGGGGATTTCAAGTCTGGCCAAACGAGATCGAAACAGTGATCATGCGGCATCCAAAGGTACGAGAGGTTGCTGTTGCAGGCGTGATTGATGTGGATGGTACTGAGGTGGCAAAAGCCTGGGTTGTTCTTCAGGAGGGTGAAACCAGTATCGCAGATGAGATCCGTTCTTTTTGTGATCCTTTTCTGACCCATTACAAGATCCCAAAATATGTGGCATTCAGAGATTCCTTGCCCCGCACAAGAGTGGGAAAGGTTCTCAGGCGAGTTTTGGTTTCTGAACACATCTCATCATTTGGGAAATAAAAAAAGACTGCGATATCTTCACAGTCTTTCGATTTGATTAATTTTACTTTTACACGACTTTTTCAGGAATTCCACCGTTCTTTTCAACGGGAGTGGGGAAAATTTCGTAGAACTGTTCTGCATTCAGCGTTTCAACATCCAGCAGCTTTTCAGCGATTTGATCTAATTCTTTTCGATATTTTGTTAGAATCGCTTTGGATTGCTCGTATGCATCCCGCACGAGTTTTTGGATGGCATTATCGATCTGTTGGGCGATATTCTCGGAGTAGTCACGTTGTTCTGATATTTCACGGCCCAAGAAGACTAATTCTTCCTTTTTACCATAAACAATTGGTCCAAGTTCTTCACTCATTCCCAATCGCATCACCATGGTTCGGGCGAGTTTTGTGACCCGTTCAAGATCATTTGAGGCACCTGATGTGATGTCATTGAAAACGATGTCTTCGGCTGCCCGACCGCCCAGCAAGCCGATCATGTCACTCATCAACTGCTTGCGGGATTTTAGCAACCGATCTTCTTCTGGGAAGGCGATCGTATAACCACCGGCTTCACCACGAGAGATGATGGAGACCTTCTGGACAGTATCTGCTTCGGGAAGGGCGTTAATAACCACAGCATGGCCAGCTTCGTGGTAGGCGATGATCTTCTTCTCGTCCTCATTGATCAGACGGCTCTTGCGTTCTGGACCGGCAATCACCCTTTCAATCGCTTCTATGAATTCTGGGTGCTCAATGATTTTCTTGTTTCTGCGTGCTGCAAGAATCGCGGCTTCATTAACCATGTTTTCAATATCAGCGCCAACGAAACCCGGTGTGGAACGGGCGATATCGTGCAGGTCCAAATCCGGTGAGACAGGTTTCCCTTTGACATGAACCTCGAGGATCGCTTCACGACCACGGATATCAGGTCTGTCAAGCACCACACGTCGATCAAAGCGGCCAGGCCGCATTAATGCTGGATCCAGGATGTCTGGGCGGTTGGTTGCAGCAATGATGATGACGTTCGTGTCTGTTTCGAAGCCATCCATCTCAACCAGGAGCTGGTTGAGGGTTTGTTCACGCTCATCGTGACTCCCTCCGAGACCAGCACCACGGTGTCGTCCGACAGCGTCGATCTCGTCAACGAAAACGATGGCAGGTGAATGGCGTTTGGCTTGTTCAAACAAATCTCGCACACGACTGGCACCAACGCCTACAAACATCTCAACAAATTCAGACCCTGATATTGAAAAGAAAGGGACACCCGCTTCACCAGAAACGGCTTTTGCCATCAGTGTTTTGCCTGTTCCAGGTGCACCAACTAAGAGCACACCTTTGGGAATGCGAGCACCCAGGGCGATGAATTTTTGAGGTTCCTGAAGGAATTCAACAACTTCCTGCAGCTCTTCTTTTGACTCGTCTACACCTGCAACATCATCAAATGTCACTGTTGGGTGATCGCCTGAGAACATTCGTGCCTTGGATTTTCCAAAGGACATCGCTGCGTTGTTACTACCTTGAGCTTGTCGGAAAATGAACCAGAACATTCCAATGAGGATCAAAAAGGGGAGAATGTAACTGGCAATAGAGACAATGCCAAGAAAAGGACTGGGAAGTTTGATATCAACAGAAATATTTTCAGCTGCAAGGTCTTCTGGGGTTACACCAAGTTCGACTAATTGTTCAATTAAAGGAGCATTTTCATCCTTCATTGAGATCTTGATGGCATCACTATCTTTATAAGTGATTTCAAGCCGGCTTTCATCTTCGATGATTGATTTTACACGGCCAGCTTTGATATCTGAAGCAAGTTTATTAATTGGGATTTCATCAGAACCACTTTCTTGCTGGTTGACTGTAAAGAATACCATCGCGATGATTGCTATAAATAGCAATATATAGATGATAAACGATTGGTTACGTGACTTCAAATTGTCCTCCGGATAGAATAGATGAATAAATCATCCATAAGAATGACTTTGGTATTATACCAACCCCGCAATTGGTTTGCCAGTCATATCAGGTCGGAATTAATAAAACTCTAAGAATATTGTTTCGCTTTACATTTACAGTCTCAACGCAAAGAGATCGGTTTATTAGATAATCGAAAAAAGGGAAATGGGAGCTTTTGCATCCAATAATAAACTAGCTGTCAAGTTTAATTGGTTTACCGATTGAAAGTGCCTGAATGGAGCCTGATCATTATTATGTTTTATAAATGTTTCTTAGACCTTGGTTTTTTCAAGCTTCCTTGAAATTTTCAAGGATGGGGTGACATTCACTGCAGCCCACATAGGGATCCTCAACCTCACCATGGATTTTTGTACAGTAAGCAGAAATCTGTACTTTTGGAACTAAACCCATAAATCCTTTATTGATTTTACCCGATAGGATCATGTTTGGGCATGAATTGGCACGAACGATATCTGGAACTGGACACGACTTACAGTATTTTATCTGCCACGGTGGATTTGAATCGGTAATCAACCGACACTCTTCATGATGCCGACCACGGTGATAATCACCATAGAAGTAAGGGCATTCTTTTCCAGTTGTGGGTACTTTCATGCTGACCTCATTCATAAAAACCGGATCCACACCGGGATCCAGTTAATCCAGTCGTTGTATCCATATGAAAAGGATCAGACCCGTGTTACATAATCGCCACTGCGTGTATCTACACGGATGGTGTCACCATTTTCAACAAAGGAAGGTACTTGAACTTCCAAACCAGTTTCGGTGATTACTTTCTTGGTCACGCCGGTTGCAGTATTCCCGCGTGCGGAGGGATCTGCTTTTGTGATCAAAAGGTCCACAGAGGTCGGTAATTCAACATCAAGCGCTTCAGATCCGTAGAACATCAGCTTGACTTGCATATTAGGCTTTATATAACCGACCTGGTTGCCAATGATCTCTTTATTAACTGGATATTGTTCAAAGGTCTGGTCATCCATAAAATAATAAAAGTTATCATCAGCATAAAGAAATTGCGAATTATGGTAATCCAAACGGACATCTTGAATACGGTTTCCTGAGTTGAAAGTCATATCCAGTGTTGTCCCTTTGCGAAGATCACGTGCTTTAATGCGGATCGTTGCTTGTCCGCGGCCAGGTTTATTGTGGGCATAATCGAGAACCTTATACAGGTTGTTGTCCAGCTCAAAAGTCACACCTTTGCGAAGTTCATTTACATCAATCATTGGTTCGTTTTTCCTCTAATCTTGTTAAAATTCCAAAAGGATTATATCCCACCCAGGAACTGAATACAAGTTTCAGGAGGAAAACGTGGGAATGCTTTCTCAATTTATTAAGAGAGATTAATTTTTTGCTTGGGAAATCGGGCAGCTATTTATTTTTGCCAAGCGTGAATTTGATTGCTTCAAATAGAACAAAAAAGCCTCATCATTCCAGGGATACCAATCAACGGGATTATCCTTGTGTTGTCTGAGATATGGGGAAGTCTGATCGACCAAATGGTTTGGCATATCAATCCTTTCGATTTCATTAAGTATACATGGCCCTGATTATGTAATAATTAATTGCTGCTCTTAAGTGGAAAATAACTAATTTGTCTACTTATGATTGGTAAAGTTTTTGGGAGCTTGACATCTGGTGACAGGATAAAACAAAAATAATTAAGTGGAAAGATAAATATCTATAAATTAAGCATTAATCGTGCGAGAAATCGCGATATAATTTTATTCTGTATATTTATCAGGACACTAATGCTAATATTTTCGAAACCCTACTGGACTTATTATGTTTAACTCATTAGGATTAATCAATAATAAATTTTAAGAAAGGAAATCATGATCACTATTCATAAAGTTGATGTTAAATCAAAATCTGACCTCAAACGCTTTGTTCAAGTACCGTTTGATTTGTATGCAGGTCATCCGCAATGGGTGCCGCCATTCATTTCTGACATCAGGACAATGATGAACCCGGATAAACATCCTTACTATGAACACTCGGATGCAGAATTCTTCCTGGCAGAAAAGGACGACAATGATGTGGGGAGGATCGCTGCGCTGGAGAACAAACCCTTCAATCAATATCACGATTCTAAAGATGCAGAATTTTATCTCTTTGAATGTGTAAATGATCAGGAAGTTGCAAATGCACTTTTCGAAACTGTCTTTGATTGGGCTCGTGCCAGGGGGTTGAATAGACTGGTTGGGCCAAAAGGTTTTGGTCCATTAGATGGCTATGGTATCCAGATCGAAGGCTTCGAGCACCGTCAGATGATGAACATGATGAACTATAATTATCCATATTACCGGGATCTTGTAGAGAATCTGGGCTTTACAAAGGCGGTTGATTTTGTTTCCAGCTACATCAATCCACAGGAATTTCATTGTTCACCCAAAGTACGAAAAGCAGCAGAAATTGCTCGAAAACGCGGCTCTTTTGAAGTGCCGCAGTTTAAAAACAAGCGTGAATTAATCAAGTGGGCAGGACGAATTGGTCAGGCTTATAATAAGGCCTTTGTGGATAATTGGGAATATTATCCATTATCTCAAAGAGAGATCGATTTTGTTGTGGACAATATCATGACTGTCCTTGACCCGGACCTTATCAAGATCATTGTTAAGGAGGGTGAAGTTGTCGGTTTTGTGTTCCCATTCCCAGATGTTTCAGCAGCAATGCAGAAAAATCGAGGGAAACTGGGCCCCATTGCCATCCTGCGGCTTTTACGAGAACTTAAAAGCACGGAATGGATCTCATTTAATGGCGTTGGGATCCTGCCAGAATATCAGGGTTTGGGCGGCAATGCCGTTATGTATGCAGAGCTTGAAAACGCCATGCATTCAAATAAGCAGTTTATCCATTCAGAATTAACCCAGGTCGCAGAGACGGCTGAACAGATGCGAAAGGATCTTAAGAATCTGGGTGTTAAGTTCTATAAAAACCACCGAGTCTACCAACGGGAGATATAAATTTGATAATTCTGAAAAATTCAGATAGTTGAAGAATATTAAGAGATAGTTGATAATATTAAATTGAAGAACAAAAAGAAAATATTTGTGCATTTTGAAAATAGTTAAGGGATAAAGTATGGAAAAGCCAAATAAATCAGGACAGATCATCACAATATTGCTGGTGATCTTGTTGGTCACCATTATCGGAGCTGTGATCTTTTTTGCACTCACAATTAATCGCACGATCAATTCTGCCCTTTCTCCGGTTCAAAGTGTTAATAAAGCACTCAGCACGCAAGTATCCAAACTGCTTAACCCCACGCCAACCGTCATCCCTGATCCGGTTACGATCATTCGTGAGGTTCAATCTTTGGCGCGGTTAGAGACCATTCAATACACTGTGGAAAAAGTAATTACGGCTGAGATCAATCAGGGCGTATTTGGGCCACTTTTTGGAGATCGCCTGCTATTCGTGGCACATGGTTTTGTGATTGCGGGTGTGGATCTGGCGGAGGTTGAGGCCGAGGATTTTCGCCTTGAAGATGAGACTTTATTTGTCTCACTTCCAGACGCTGAAGTATTTGTGGCTACGCTCGATAATGATGAGTCATATGTTTACGACCGTGACACGGGCATCTTGCGAAAGAGCGAACAAGATCTGGAAACGACAGCACGCCAGGTGGCTGAACAGGAAATTCTTAATGCAGCAGTAGAAGATGGGATTCTGGATCAGGCACAACAAAATGCTGAAGTTTATTTAGAAAGGCTTCTGAATACCCTTGGATATATGCATGTTGTGTTTGAACAAGGCGAGTAACAATTTTTTAATATTAGCTATGTGAATTTCCTCCCCATCTAGAGATGTGGAGATATCTTTTTGCCTAGTAAATTGTTATCTAAAGGAGCATCAATGTTTTGACAGCGGGGGAAATGAAAGGAAGACGATCAAAAAGCGTTTAGAATTGTAATTAAATAGCTTTCACAGCCGTTTAGAGCGTTTCTAAGCGCTTTTCTGGTGTTGTGGGTAATTTGGTGGGGGGGCATCTTACAAAATGCGGTCACCGAGGATATCATATGAAATACAAGCCTTACTTTATGAAACAAGTCCCTATTTATCCTGAGATCTTCACCTACATATGTCAAGGAAAAAGTGATCAGCGATCAGACCACTTAAGATTTCTCGGGTTTATGGGTGTGTCTGATCGATTTGGGTAATAAGAAAATGAATGGTAAGCCTACAGGTAGTATACAAGCACTGATCAGGAAAGTAGTGCGTAGATTCACCAGATCTGATAGGAGACCAACCAGTAAAGTGGAAAGCGCGCTCAGGACAAAACTCAACGCCATATAAACGCCATTGGTAAAGGACCGATTTGCGGGTGCATTTTCCATAACGATTGCCAGGATGACCGGTGTCACCGATATTGCAAAGAAACCGAGTAAGGCTAACAGTGGGATTCGAAAAAGGTTATTCATATGAACAAACAGGAACATTAATAATGGGGTGGCGATAAATGAGATGACGAGCATCCTCCGTCGACCGAACCGGTCGCTGAGTGGGCCAGATAAGAAACTGCCTACCATTCCTGAAACCTCCAGTATGCTTAATGAAGCACCAGCAAACCATAGGCTTGAGCCCTGTGTCGTGAGAAATGTAGGTAGATAAGTCGTTAATGACGCGGTCATCATGGTGCGTGTAAAGATTAATATCGTCATCGGGATCATCAATCCCCGCATTTTCCTGAGTGCTTTTGTCCAGTTGATCTGGGGTGCGACTTCTTGTGGTAAGGTGGTGGCAGATCTCAGCTTTACGTAAAGGAAGCATGAAGCCAGGATACCACCCAGCATCAACCACGGTAGTCCATCGAGTGTGATGTATCCAATTGCGGTGACCACAATGATGGGTCCTAATGCACGCCCCAATTCCCCGCCGACCATCCAAAAACTCATCCCTTTACCCAGCTTATTCCCCGACATATTGCTTCCTAATACAGGACCAATGGCATGCAATGCACCAGAACTGATGCCAGCAATGATTAAAAGGAAAGCCAGAAAACCATAACCTGGTGCGATACTGAGCAAACTCATAGCAGCGCCAGTGATCGTCGGAGCGAGGATGATCAAAAATTTTAGATTCTTCCGATCCGCAATGCGTCCGATAATCGGTTGAAGTAAAGATGGAATGCGCATGAATACGGTCAATAAACCAGCAGTTGTATTCGTTAATTGGAATTTATCAATTAGTATCGGTAATAATGCAGGAAGAAAACCTGTGTAGGTGTCATGTACAGCATGTGCTGTTGAGACAAGGATAACCCCACCGGTTTGAAATTCTTCTTGCGTGTTCGATGTTTTGGATTTCATTTCCTACTTCTTAAATGAACTCTGTACGGCAAACTCGCTCTATTCTATCATTAAACCGTTTTCAAAGGCGGTAGAAGGTCATTATAGTAATGATCAACTGCATCCCCACTGGTATGCGGGAATATGTTTACTAAAATTCGAAATTCTATTTGCCGATTGTAAATTAACAATGGATTTAAAATCTCTTAGATTTAAAAGAAAAAGCCCCTATTTAATGGGGCTTTTAGTTTCTTATAGTTTTAACTGCATTTATCTAATATTGCTATAGGTTATGCTGATGAGCGACTATGGCTCATAACTACCATCCATCACACTTTGGATAAATGGGACGACGGTATCATATGGGATTTGTACAGCACCGCCTTGTTCTGTTGTTGCGGGGCGATACATCCCATTTGGGATTTCGACAAAATCAACATCATTCGTCTCGATAGCCCTCGACAGGCAAGCTAAGGGATAGAGGTCCTTAGGAGCAAAATCTGTTTGGATATTCTTGTCCTTCAAGAGATGCACTCCCATTTGGGTTTGTTCCATCCATGTCAATTCATTCATCATCTTCTCATAGAAAGCGCGTAAGACCAGAGTCTGCCGACGAACACGTGCGAAATCATCATCGTAATACCGCATGCGCATGAAAATCACAGCCGTTTCACCATCTAGATGATGGTCACCACTACCAAAATACGAGCTGCCATCTTCGACAGGTGTATCGAGATAAATATCAATGCCGCCAATCTCATCGATATACTTGGCGATCTCGCTGAAATATAAAACTAGGTAATGGTCAAAGGTAACCCCAAAATTATAGTTGAGGTTTGTTACAAGTGAATCAATTCCCTGTCCCTTACCATGAAATTTTTCACCATAACCATAGGTGGCGTTGATGCGTCCCCACGTGATGCCGTATTCAGCCATATCCGCAATTGGAACATAGAAATCCCGTGGAATCGAGAGGACAGATACCTTTGAATCGATAAAATCAATATGCACCAAGCGGATGGCATCCGCTTGCGCGTTTTTGTCAATTACGAGAAGAAGAACATTCATGCTTTCTGGACCGTTGCAGACAGGTGTCTGATTTTCATCAGTAGTTTCTTCATCTGGTTGCGCTTCTGCTTGTAAATCCTCATTATCCTCTTCAGCAACTCCAGATTCAGGTGGATCTCCGCCTTCTAAATTATTAATTTCTTCAGATAGTCCTACGCCACTTTTTTCCAGGGCGTCTGGGTTAAATAATGAATTCGGTTTTGGAAGCCTTGTACCAAAAATAGGTGTATTCCATGCGATAAGTGCCCCTACGATGATCACACTTACAATTGATATAAGACCGATAAGGAAAGCGCGTCCGGTTTTTTTACGCATTGTTTTCATCCTTCAATCGTTGAATAATTTAAAAATTTCCTTTGGAATTGAAGATAGTGGCAAAATGATGATGCATTAATTCCGAATGCTCATCATTATTTTATCAAGAAATCTAATAATATGGAAGTTGTGCATTTGTCACTTTTCCAAATTAAATATAAGCTCATCCGTTGCATAATATATATGGAATCTCCTGCCTTGCTTATGTTGTTATGATGTATAATCAATCATACATGAAAATCATATGCAGAAGCGAATTTAAACGTGTGATAATGCATCGCGAATAGAGGAGCAGTTTATGGAATGGCGTGTCCCCCTGGCAGATTTGGACTATGGAAAAGAAGAAGAACAGGCTGTTTTGGAGGTATTACGTTCAAAATGGCTCACAATGGGTGCGGTCACACGTCAATTTGAAGATGCATTCTCTAAAATGACGGGGTCTAAGCATGCGATTGCGGTGTCAAATGCCACAGAGGCGTTGCATTTAGCCTGTTTGGTTTTGGGGGTTGGGCCTGGGGATGAGGTGATCGTGCCGTCATTATCTTTTGTTGCGACTGCTAACGCTGTATTATATTGTGGCGCTGAAGTGCGATTTGCGGATATAATCGGGCCGGAGGAGTTGACCATTGACCCTGCTTCCATTGCTCAAATGATCACCCCTAAAACAAAAGCGATCATAGTGATGCATTATGCGGGTTATCCTTGCCGTATGGCTGAAATTAAGGTTTTAGCCGATCAGCATCACATCCCAATTATTGAAGACGCTGCGCATGCTCCAGGCGCTTCGTTGACAGGAAAAGAGCTTGGCACATGGGGAGATGTGGGGTGTTTCAGTTTCTTCTCGAATAAGAACCTCCCGACAGGGGAGGGCGGAATGGTGGTTTGCAATCGGGCTGATCTGGCAGAGAAAATTCGTCTGCAGCGTTCGCACGGTATGACTTCCCTGACATATGATCGTCACAAAGGGCACGCATTTTCGTATGATGTGGTTGATCTTGGATTTAATTATCGCATCGATGAAATTCGATCTGCTTTAGGATTGGTACAGCTCAATAAATTGAAGTGGAATAATCAACAAAGGAGGGCTTTAACCCATCAGTACTGGGAGGCTTTGGGTGATACGGATGTCGGGCTGCCTTTCAGCCAAACAGAACAAGGCACGCCAGCCTATCATATCTTTCCAATCTTACTCCCCAAACATGTCATGCGTGAAAATTTTATGACAGGTTTGCGCGATGCTTTTGTGCAATCCAGTATCCACTATCGCCCTATCCACACATTCTCTTATTACCAGGATCGGTATGGGAAAAATCAACTACCGGTCACAGAAGATGTTTCTCAGCGGGAAGTGACTTTACCGCTTTTCCCTTCGATGACTGAGGAGCAGCAGCAGCTTGTAATTACAAAGGTAAAAACGTTGTTAGCTTGGTGAGGTTTTGAAGTTTATGCGTTTACAGTAGTTTCTTATACTCAGAAAAATTTCCAATTTATTGAATGTCAATCGTAGATGAGATTTTTGGTGATTATTTTATTGTTTCATCTTTAAAATAATCACGTTTTCTATCTGCTGGACCCGATGAGGTGTAATAGTAGCCACTGTAATAGGTGCTCAACTTTCTGGGAATTCGGTTTAATACCACGCCGAGTACCTTCGTGTTGATCCGACTGAGTTGTCCCATCGGCGCTATCATCTGGTGAGCGCGAGTCTTTCCAGGTTGAATCACAAATATCAAACCATCCACTTGAGAGGCGATAACCTGGGAATCTGTCACAACCATGGGAGAACTATCAATTACGATATAATCAAATTGTTTTCTAAAGGCATTGATGATCTGCGCCATTTTTTCACTTGCCAATAACTCGGCCGGGTTTGGAGGCAGGCTGCCGCTTGTGATGACGCTGATATCATTTGCGGATTGAACTGTCGTGATGACCTGGTCAATCTCGAGTTTACTTATCAACAAATCGCTTAATCCGACCCGGTTCGAAAAATTGAAGAACTTATGGATGTTAGGACGACGTAAATCCGCATCAAGGAGAAGGGTTTTTTTCCCGGACTGCCCCATGATGAGTGCAAGATTGGCGGAGATGGTTGATTTACCTTCTCTAGGTGACGCACTGGTGATTAATACTGTTTGCAAGGGATGATCTACAGCATAGAATTCTAAATTTGTCCGGATTGAACGCATGGCTTCCGATACCATTGAACGAGGCTGCGATGAAACAAACAATTTCTGATTATAATTAGCTTTACTCTTTCTTGAACCATGTGCTATGTCTTCAATAAAGCCGATAACTGGTAATCCCATCACTTTTTCTACATCATCAGGTGTCTTGATGGTATCGTCAAGATACTCAACCACAAATGCGATCCCCGCTGCCGACATCAGGCCTATGGATGCATACAGCATTGCAGCCTGTTGAGGTTTGGGTAAGATTGGAGCTGTTGGGATGCTTGCTCGCTTTGTTTGGATGACCGTCGGCTTATTCTGATCCTTTTCAAGCCTTAATTTCTCAAGGCTGGCCACACTGTTGATATAAATCTGCCGGTACAGTTCAAAAGTGGTTTCTAATTGATCCAATTGAGAGAAACTTGTATCATCATTCCCACTTAATGGCTGCCTTAAAACAACTAGGTTGGTGTAGATTTGATGGTAAAGATCCAGGATGGGTGAAAGCTGTTCAATTTTATCCTTGTAACCAGCTAATTCTAATAGTTCTTCGTCACTTGCAAATGTCGGGTCAATATCTGCAATTTTGATATCCAGTTCATTGATTTGGTTTTGGAGATCGTCAATCTGGTTTTGCACCTGGCTGAGACTGTCTTCAACGGTTGCTGTATTGATCTCATTGATTTGGTCCTGAACTGACAGCATTTGAGCTTCCATCTGTTCAATGCGACCTTCCAGGTTTTGTTCAGCTAGGGTGTATTGAGAAGATTGAAGCAGGTTCATCTCGTCAATTAGAACCTCTACCAATTTATTAGCGATCAAGGCTGCATGTTCAGGATTGCTATCTTTTACAGACAGATCAATAAACGGTGAATTGATGACATCTGATGCCACAGCCTTTTCTGGAGAAACCGAAAATCCCAGATCCAAAGAGGTTTGCTCAATGACCGTTTCTGATGCAAGCAATTCAATGATCATAGAAGTGTCCCCACTGCGGTCAAAATAATCCATGTTTGTGCTGTTGACATTTTGATTGGTCATATAGAGCATAAACCTGGTCGAGGTTTGATAAATGGGCGTTTGCTGGCTGCTGAAGTAATAACCGCAAACGCCGCCAATGATCATACCCAGGATCAACAACCAGATCCAACGTTTGAGTAATGAGAAGAGCTTCCTGATATCCATTAATGAACTCCGAAAATTAAAGATCAGACCAGATTCGATTGAAACTTGATCATCAATCAGCTTGTGTAAAAGCACTGATTGTGGGTTATTGATTCGTTAATATCAATTAAAAGCATACCATATGAAAGATGACTGCATCAAATTTACCAAGCTGATAAGTAGCCTGAACTTTCCATTATCTTGATTACTTTTCTTCCATTTGTTATTTGTGTTTGCCGATAAATTGATTGTCAACCAGCTTGCGATACAGGGCATTGGACGCAAGCGTTGGATCCTATTCCCACGATTCGCTGGTTATTGTGCTCCAAAAGCAGATTCACGCCCCGCCAGAATTGTTCATAGGAGCCGGGAGCACGGCTGACTGCCTCGTAAGACGCTTTGTGCATCCCGTAAACCGTGACCTCCATCTTCACGAGGGGTGGAATGCTAGTCAGCAGGTCCACCAGGTGAGATGTGATAAGGCGTGCATTGGTGAATATCAGCACCATCAAGCCCAAGTGACGGGCGAAAGAGTAGAGTTCTTTAAAATCCGAACGCATTAGCGGTTCACCACCGGTGAAGCGCACCTGCATGCATCCCAGGTCAGCCGCTTCTGAAAGGATGGCTTTGACCTGTTCAGTGCTCATTTCTCGCGTTCTTGCCTCCTGGTCACCTGCCGGCAGGTTGATGCAGTAGTGGATGCAGTCATTATTGCAGCGTTCGGTCAGCTCAATATTGAGGCTGCCCAATCGGGGATGGATCCTCGTTGCAGGTCTTTTGACATAGTGTACAAATTCACTCATCAGGTAAAATTTCCAACTCAAACTCAAATTGGGTGATAAAAACAGCAAAAATATAAGTCTCAGGCATTATACCGTTTTTTTTCTTCACTCAAGATATTGAGAATGATTTATTATTTCCCCTTTGCATCGATGCATCAGACAGCCTAATCTTGGCATGAAAACCTTTCATTCTCATGTCCACTTCAAGAAAATGTTAATAGGAAGAAGTTTTTTGAGTGTTAAATCGGGATTCTTTGAATGTCATCTCAGGCTGTGTTTGAACGAGCTCCGAAGGTTTGATATACCAGATCGATGATCTTTTGATATCCTTGATCGATTATATTAATAATCTCAGCAGCAACAACCTCGGCTGGTTCACTGGTGAAATAAGGGTCTGGCACATCAATTGGTGGTTCACCAACAGCTTCTGTGAGCAAAAAGACCCTGTTCTTACATTCTGGGAACTCATGGATGATGGCTTCTTTGTGACCTGCTTCCATGACAAGGATCAAATCTGACTCGGTTAGAATTTCCCCATTAAGATCACGAGATTTGTGAAAGTTAAGATCGAGCTGATGGGTTTCTGCCAATTGGATTGCATCAGGCATGGCGGGTTGACCAGTTTTTGCCCATGTGCCCGCACTGGAGGTTTGGATGTCTTGATCGTCCCCTTGCTGAACCACTTTTCGTGCAAAATATATTGATGCAAGGGGAGATCGAAATCGATTGGCAGTGCAAATAAATAAAATTGACGGCATAGAATAACTCAATAATTCCTTGTAATGTATTTGGTTCAGGGACGTTGTCTGGGTACGAGGACCCAATCCCCTGAGTTAAAGACATAGTTTAGAGGGATATTATTATAGATTCTAAATGCATCTGTGGCAATGGAGAGTTGTTCAACAATTTGTGGAACAGTTAAGCCGGTTTCTTTAACTTGATAGGTTTCAAAGGTTGGCAAATCGGAGACGTCAACGATGTCAACAGGGATGACGAGGATTTGATCTATGTAGAGAACAGAGGGCAAATTATTATTGACTGCATAAATCGAATGAATGGTTGTGTTGTACCGCGATGCATATTGTCCAATTGATTCTCCAGCAACAGCCCGGTGGATGATAAACTTATTGATCTTACCAATGGGTGTATCCAATGCAAACACAGAAGTATAGCCCCAATCTTCTGGCGATGCAGATGGGTCAAATGTGGGTGAGGGTGAGTTTACAGGCGTGGATGTGGGTTGCGCCCGCGCTGTAGGCGTTGATGTCTCAATTGAAGTGAATGTTGGCGCACATTGAGTTTCAGTTGGTAAGAAGCTCACAGGATGTGCCTGCTGCGTTTGCTGCCAGGCTGGTCTTAGAAAATTATTTATTTTTGGGAACCACTGCTTGTAAAATATGGCGCTTAACATGATTAGAGCGACCAAAGCGCCAATCGGTATGATTTTGAGATAGAATTTTGGGTCTTGAATATTTTCTGATCGATGGCGGATATCCTCTGGCATCTTTTCGCCTGGCGACGAAGTAAAGAGAGGACAGGCTTCATGCCTTTGCGTCAGACACGTTGAACTTTGGTAATCCAATTCAGGCATTGGTTTCCCTCGGGCTTGGTGACAAATATTGGCTGAGGATGGATATCCTGCTGAGGTACTTGGATCGTTCTTAAGTCCCAGGTGAGGGCAGATATTTTGTGATGGTATTGGAATCTTTTTGTTCAATGTTATTTACCCGGCATATGGTCAATCAATAAATGTTTCAATTGCTATAATGGATAAACCATTATTTGATCAGATTTGGTTTCTTAGGATCAGGATGTACCAGTTCTTTGCACCAGAATAATACCTCACTACGATATTGACGGGGCAGCATCTTCAAATGAGATTAATATCCAATCTTCTTAAGGCTCGGATCTTTCTCTTGGAATTAGCAGCCACTCACCTTGATATAGTACGTGTTCTGAATCCAGGTTATTATACAGGAGCAGGTCTTCAAGTTGGGTTGAAAGTTGTTTTGATAATTCACTTATCGTGATTTGATCTGATTCAACCTGGTAGGGTTCAAATGTTGGAATGTCTTCCACATCCGTGGTATTCACAGGAATGATCACCAACCAATCGATCCAAAGCGGGGCAATAAGATCATAGTTAACCGCTCTGATAGCTTCAACACTGGTGTTATAGAGGTCTGCAAAGATCTGTAGTGATTCACCTTCCTTAACACGATGGATAATGAATTGATACTCACTGCCTATAGGGATATCCAAAGTGAGAACTGGTTTTACATCTGTAGGGGTCGAAGTCAATTGCTTGGTTGGTGAGGGAGGCGGATCTGTTTGTGTCTTTGCAATTTCTTCTATTATATTTTCTTGCGAGGTCGTCATTTGGCTTGTTTGTGATGTGTCTTGAGAAACCCTTGTATCCGTTCTATGTGGGGTATTCATATCTTGTGAGAGAAAACCAAATATCTCACCTCCTGACAGGCTGCTGAAAATTAATACCAAAACCACGAGAAGAACGACGATACTGATCATGGTGATTCGAAGACGTGTCTTTTTTGATATTGATAAACTACTTTTATGAGATTGAAACTCTTTTGGCATCTTTTGCCCAGAAGGTGCAATAAAAATTGGGCAATTTGTGTAAGCATCCTGTAAACAATAATTTTGTTGTTGATCAAATGAGGGGGTTATGATTGGGGATACATGATGACAAACATTCCATTCGGATGGATACGCAGAGAAAGTCTTCGGGTCATCAGAAAGCCCAAGATGTGGGCAGGTATTGTGATTTGAATTATTGGTACTGGATTTTGAGTTAGGTATCATCCCGATTCCCTAATCCATCAACTCTAATTTCATCAACAAAAGTTCGAAAGTCTAAATCCATAACTAGAAGGAGTGATATTTTAGATATCACTTTGATTTTATAATAGCCGGTTGACTGGGTTGGCTTGATTCCTGATTATTTTCTGGTGCTGATTCCTTTGAATGAATTAATGATCTGTCCTGGTCATCAAATCGATAATACTTTTCACTTGAATGCCCATTTGGTGCATAATAATCATACCCGCCGTAATAATAAGCACGATTGCGAGGAATACGGTTCATCACAACACCGATTAAGTTTGCGCCTACTCGTTCAAACTCCGCAAGTGGTGTTTTGGCAGCAACGACACGTGTTTTCCCGGGACGAACAATATAAATCACACCGTCCGCAAGGCTGGCAAGTAATTGTGAATCTGTCACGATTGCAGGAGGTGTATCAATCACGATAAATTCAAATTGTTTTTGAAGATTTTGAATGATATGAGACATTTTCTTACTGGCAATCAGCTCAGCAGGGTTTGGAGGGAGGCTTCCTGAAGTGATTACGCTTAAATTTTCTAAATTTTCAAATTTCTGTATAATTTCAGGAATTGTCAACCGACCCCGCAGTAAATCGGATAATCCTGTCCGGTTTGAAATACCAAACAGATTATGAATATTAGGGCGGCGTAAATCAGCGTCCAGCAGTAAGACGTTTTTATCCCCTTTTGCAAGAATAGCTGCCAAGTTTGTTGCGATTGTCGTTTTACCTTCTTCTGACCCAGAGCTTGTCACGACCAATATTTGCAATGGCTGATCGACACTATAGAATTCAAGGCTTGTTCTAATAGAACGAAAAGCCTCTGTGATTGGTGAACGAGGTAAATCGATAACGAAGATTCCTTTATTACCTCCATGGCTTTTTTTCGAGCTGCTGTTCATATCAGCTATTAGGCCAATGACGGGTAAATTAAGAATATCCTTTGCTTCATCCGGTGTTTTAATGGTGTCATCAAGGTATTCAACCAGGAAAATGATTCCAGCCATCAGTAAGAAACCAACACCACCGAAAAGCGCTGCTGTTTCCATCGGTCGAGGTGAAATCGGGTTGGCTGGAATCACTGCTGGTTCAACCTGAATGACATTTGGTGCACTTTGAACCCTGGTCATATTTAAAGTTTCTAAACTATTGATACTGTTAAAATAGATTTGTTCATACAGACTAAGCGTTCTTTGTATACGGGCCATTTGAGAAGATGCGGAATCCTCACGTTCCATTGGTTCCCCTACCACAATTAACTCAATATAGATTTGTTGATATAGTTCTAATAAGGGTTGAATTTGGTTCAATTCTGCCTGGTATTGGAGTATTTGAAAGGATTCTTCTTCAGTTGCTAAAAGAGGATCGATGTTGGTAATTTTGAATTCTAAATCTGTCACTTGTGTTTGAAGGTCATCAATTTGCGTTTGAACCTGTGTGATTTGTTCTTCCACTTTGGTAACAGAAAGTTGCACAATTTGATCTTGCAAGACTATCATTTGTTCAAAAGCTTGATCGGCTCGATTTTGTAAATTTTGTTCAGTTGTCTCATATCGAACAGATTGTAGTTGTTCGTTTTGATCAATCAGAACATTGACCAATGCATTGGCAATCGATGAGGCTTTCACAGGGTCCTCATGTGTCACGGTTAGGCGCACAAATTGGGTCTCTGCAATTTGCTCAGCGTTGGCTTGACCAGCGTAGACTGGAAATCCCACTGCTTCTGAAACCTGTGCTAATAAAGCATCTGTTGAGAGTAATTGAGTATAGGTAGATATTAGCTGTTGATAATCGATATAAGCATAATAATCATAATATCCGGTTGAGGCTGCCCTGAGGACGACAAAACGAGTACTGGCCTGGAACATAGGTGTTTCACGGCTACTCTGATAATATCCAAGACTGCCGGCAATCAAAGCACCTAGGATCGGTAACCAAAACCATTTCTTGAGGAGTGAAATTGCTTTCCGAATATCCATTAATTAATCTCCGATCAAATTGTT
>JAYELT010000004.1:0-20472 GCA_034717715.1 Chloroflexota bacterium
CAGAAAATCCAAATCCGACCCTAACGGTGCGATTCATTATCGTGACTGTAATAAACACACCCAAAAAGATCGTCAAACTGATTAATAAGCCCTTTTTCAGCAGATGAAGAAATCCACGATAAAAGGCGTTTTGGGATATTTGTCTGATCAACCCCGACTTTTTTTGCCTTTCAGAAACCTGGTAGTGATCAGATCGCGATGATATCACAAGCGCTTGAGGAGCATGATTTTCGCTCTCGGATATTTGCATATCTAGAAGATTATCCGGTTTTCCTTCCCTAAGCTTCTTCTGCACCCAGTCAATCGCTGCCTGGACCTTTTGATCTTCCGGGTCAAGCTGCTTTGCCTTATTTAAATAATACAAACTGTTTTCAGGGCTGGACAACCCTCCCAACACCAGCCAACCTTCCAGCCGCTCAGGATATTGTGAGACTATCTTCTGGGCAACTTTTTTCCCCTTCGTTCGGTCACCTTCCCTCAGTATTCTTTTTGCATAATTATATGGGGCAAAGAATTTTTTATCATTCATTAAAGAGTCTATCACTCATGGTCGATCAACAGAATGATCCTGGCAGGTTTGACAAGAAATGACAATAAAAATAATCTTACCACTCAATTTCATGTGAAAACACCCTCCAGAGTATTGTTTTATTTTGTTGTCAAATCAGATTATTTAATTTTTATTTCGATTTCTATGCAAATTGATGAATTAACCTGGGTATCTGCCTCACTGAAATTTCGTTTTGATTATCTTTGAAACAGCTCCTATCAATACTTTATGGATGATAAACTTTGAAAACATTCAGCGGGTGTACAATCTGCCTGTAATGGACCACAAAATTTGGACACGAAAAGGGCAAGAAATAAAGTGTAAACAGAAATTCTTCAAGACGTATGAACTCACATAACTAAATTATTTTCAAAAGCTATTAAATAAGGTATCTTTGTTCATAGGTAAGCTGTGAGTAACTCATCGCGAAGCATGCCTTTGGCTAAGTGCTCCTTCAACTTTGGTGGTGGAAAGAGCCTTATTCTACTTCAGCTTACCTTTCTACTACCAACTTTGTTGCACTTACGAGTTGAATCCAAGCCGTAATTCATCCGGAAATTCAAATATTTTCCCTTTTCGATTAAGCTGGTGTCCTCACCGCGAAGCGTCCTGTAAGGAATGCAAAGCCTCCCGTCTGTGAAGCGTCCTGTAAGGAAGGTACCAGCATTGATCTGATTGCTTTTTTACATTGATCAAGTCGACGGTCAGATATCACATCGTAAAATTTCAGAAGACGAAAATGAAATTACAGTCAATTAAATCGAAAACCATTCATCCACTGACAACAATTAAACAAATGTCTCAGAACCATTAAAGTTTCAATGATATAATCCATGAAAATAAATTTTTTATTTTACTAAATCACCAATAGGACATCATGAAGAGGGATTCATCCGTGAACAGACAAAGTTTCTGGAAGTTCTTACGCACACACCAATGGAAGCTCCTTTTAGTGCTCTTCGCCATCTGTATAATACTCGGCTATATTGGCTTCGATAAATACACTCGCTCATTAAACAGCGATTATTCAGTTACAGACCTTTTTTACCTGACCCTGCAGCTTGCGACGATCGAATCAGGCGCCATATCTGGACCGATCAGCTGGGAGTTGGAGGTGGCGAGATTTCTAACACCGCTTGTGGCAGCGTACACAGCTGTGTTGGCTGTGGCAGCAATATTTCGCAAGCAGCTTGACTTGTTCAGGATGCGGATATTGCGAGGTCACACAATCATTTGCGGTCTGGGTGAAAAAGGATGGCTCCTGGCATCAGAGCTCCGCCAAACTGGGGAGAGTGTTGTGGTAATTGAAATGGATCCCACCAATCCACGCATTGACCTTTCCCGCGAGGTAGGTATCATCGTCCTGGAACGAGACGCTCGTGAAACAGAAAATTTAGCAGTCGCATCTATCAAAACAGCCAACAACCTGGTAGCAATTTGTGGTGATGAATCCATAAATGCTGAAATCGCTGTGACTGCCCGGCAGCTGTCTGTAGGACGTAAGCGCGGCGCGCTTAACTGCTCAATCCATATTACCAACCCGAAGCTCTATGATCTCTTGAGGGAGCTTGAATTTGGTTTTATGACTTTTCCAACCTTTCGGCTGGAGATATTCAATATTTTTGAACGCGGCGCTCGATACCTGGTCTCTGAATATACATCGCTTAGCCAGGAAAAGAACCAGAAATTAGGGCATGGCGGTATTCTCGTGGTCGGCTGCAGCCGCCTGGGTGAAAGCCTGATACTGCAAATTGCCCGAACCTGGTATGAAACCTGGAAAGCGGCTGGCACTAAACTGGGCCTCACAGTTGTCGATAAAAACGCTGAAGTCAAGATCACCAAGTTGGCAGCGATGTATCCAAACCTCTCAGAGTGCTGCCATTTAACATTGCACAATTTTGACGTCGAAGATGCCGATTTCCAGAAGGGTAAGTTCCTGTTCAACGGTTCCGGTAAATGCGATTTTGACTCAATCTTCATCTGTCTGGATGATACGACCAGGGGACTGGCTTCAGCGCTCAATCTGCGTCAGCGATTGGGCAGCAGCCAGCCCCCCATCATCCTTTACCTGCCAGAAGACAGCGGATTGGCAAAACTGCTGGAGGATGAGCAGGGTTCCAACAATCCGGTTCATAATATTATTCCTTTCAGGCTAGTTCAAAGCACCTGCACACCAGACCTGGTCATCAATGGGACGCATGAAATCCTGGCCCGTTCAGTCCATAAAGATTACCTCAGGCAGAGGTTTGCAGAGGGTATTCAAATGGGACAGAAACGGTCAATGGCTTATTGGGAGGACTTACCTGAAGATTTGCGCGAGTCCAACCGCCGCCAGGTCGACCACATTCAAATAAAGCTGCAAAAAATCGGCTATGGGATTGAACCCCTACACGACTGGGATGCATCGTATTTCCAATTTTCCCCGGTTGAGGTTGAAATGATGGCTCAGATGGAACACGAGCACTGGATAGAAGAACGCCTGCGATCGGGGTGGACTTTCGCGCCATCTCCTGAAGATCCCATCAATAAGACGCATCCTGACCTGGTCCCCTGGGACCAGTTGACAGAAACCGATAGGGAAAAGGACCGGCAAACGATCTACACCCTGCCAAGAACACTTGCCCGGGCAGGCTTCCAGGTATTTAAATGGCATAAAAATTAACTATCTTTAAGGTTGATATATGACTCACGACATCTTCGTAAGCTACTCCTCCAAAGACAAAGCGGTTGCCGACACGATCGTCGCTTCCCTCGAAAAAAATAACATCCGCTGCTGGTATGCCCCCCGCGATATCAAACCCGGTGATGATTGGGGCAGCGCGATCACCGCGGCCATCGAAGACAGCAATCTTTTCCTGATCATTTTCTCTGGCAACGCTAATCAATCACAGCGTGTCCTGGACGAAGTCAATTTTGCGATTTCCGAAGAGATCCCCATTTTGCCTTTCCGAATCGAAAATTTGGATCCTGTAGGAGCAATGAAATTACATCTCTCCTCCCGTCACTGGTTGGATGCCTACGAACCCTCCTGGGAAGTCCATATCAAAAAACTGGTCTCAGATGTTTCCACCATCCTTGAAGTTAAAATTGAAGAAGAAAGAATCCAGCTCCCGGATGGTGTTGAAAAAGTTCAGCATCAAGAGAAGAAAAGAAAATGGGTGAAGATCCTTGTTGTTCTGGCAGTCGTCCTCATCCTTGGTACCATGGGATGGTTTAGCTTTCCTGCACTTTTCTCACCAACATCAAAGTTAAAGTTGATCGATACACCTTTTCCAAGTAAGGTTCCTCAATCTAATAATATAACAGGTGTTGAATCGGAACAGGAAAGTAATAGTACACCCACCGAAACTGTTCTGGAACCAATGGTTCGGGAAGGCGTTCTGGATACCATACTTGATTCTAGTCTGAGCTTCGATCCTCAAAATTCTTTTCTATTTGACAACAGTAGTTTAGCGGAAAATTTATTTCTCAACCTTGTTAATATTGATACTGAAAACGGAAAAATCGTCCCCGAAGCAGCAGAAAGCTGGACAATCAGTCCTGATGGGAGGCTTTACACCTTTACGATCCGCCCGGATATCCCATGGGTAACACACACATTAAGTGGGGAAACTGAGCAGGTTTTTGATGAGAGTGGTGAACCAAGAATGGTTACACCGTATGATTTTGTATATGCGATTCAACGCCTTTGTGATCCCAATGTCAGATTTGATTTTAATTTTGGTGAGGATTTTGTTCCCATGATTGCGGGTTGTAATGAAGTTTTTACCTATGAAGACCCACAAAACATTCCGCAGGATCTAATTCAGTCCATTAGCGCAAAAGCTGTTTCGGACACCGAGTTATTGATCGAATTGACATCATCACAGACATACTTTCTATCGCTAACAGCCAACCCAATCTTTACCCCCCTACCTGCATGGGCGATTGAAAAATACGGTGATGCTTGGACCAACCCCGGCTTGATCCCTACAAATGGTTATTTTGTTATAGATGATTTAGTACTGGGTGAAAGCTTATCACTGGAGCGAAATCCTTTTTTACCGGAGGATCTGGCTGGTGAAGGAAATATTGGTCAGATTAATTTTACGTTGGGTAACGGTGATTCTTATTCACTATGGGAGAATAATGAAATTGATCTGGCATATCTCCCGCATGAATTGAGCGCCTCACATATCATCAACTACCCAAACAAAATATACTCACAAACTGATCGTGGTGTTTTTTGGATTTCACTCAATACAAATAAAGCCCCATTTGATAACCCCCAGGTGCGACGAGCATTTGCAGCGGCGTTTAATAAAGAATCAATTGGTACACTTACTTACAAGCTGGATTACGGGATATTAAATGATCTCGTCTTACCAGGTGCCATTGCCGCCCCCGATAGCGGTGAAAGCAAATTGAGCTATGATCCTGAATCAGCACAGAAAGAATTGGCTGAAGCAGGTTACCTGAATTGCCAGGGATTCCCAGTAGTGCATTTTTATAACTATATGGGAACCTACCAGCTCTCAGAAATGGATATTCGTGATTGGGAGACTGCCTTGGGTTGTCCTGAAAATACAATCATTATCGATGAAGCTTTCATAGGTTTTGACCAAACAGACATGATTACTGCAGGTGTCCTGGTTGGGGATGATCAAGCACTTGTTTACGAATACACACTCCATTGCAACAACCCTTTCATCCAAAACCGATATTTTTCAATTCCATGTGGACCAATTGATGACCTGATCGAATCTGCAAACCAGAAGCTCAATCTAGCTGAAAGAACCGCTCTGTATCAGGAAATCGAAGAAACACTCTTTGGCGAAGAGGGAACCTTCCGAATCATACCCTTAGCCTATCCAATTAGCAATTATGCAGTGCATGATTGGCTTTACATCACAACGAATCCCAGAGGAGTTCCACCTTATTACCAATGGTCTGTAGATATGAGCATCAAGCCTTAGAATGAACATAGCAAGGTTATAATTGATCCAAAAGTTGTAAAAATACCCAAATTTATGAGTTGCCTGTGGAAAATGACATCTTCCTCAGCTATTTTTCTCAAGATAATTGGATGTCAAATACAATCTATACTGCTCTAAAAAATTACATCCGCTGCTGGTACGCCCCACGCGATATCAAGCACAGTGATGAATAGCGATACGCCGTCAATATCCATCGAAACAGATGTTATGCTATAATCAACTTTAATCTATTAGAATGATAGTTCAAAGGGTGGGCTTGTTACAGTGAACGACCTTCGCAATCCTTATATCGCTGGAGCACCCGTCGTAGAGACGAGTATGTTCTTCGGGCGCGAGGATGTCTTTCACTGGATCGAAAACAGCCTGACAGGCAAATTCGTTGATCATATCCTCGTCATCCACGGGCAGCGCCGCGTCGGCAAGACCACCGTCCTCAAGCAGATCCCCAACTTCCTCCCCAAAACAATACATTCAGGTCTTCTATGACCTGCAGGGACGCACCAACACTACCCTGAACCGCTTCCTGTGGTGGATGGCTTCTGAAATTGTGCGGACATTGAACAAACAGCTAGATGCCGATTTACTCAGACCAAAAAGGGATCAATTTGCTGATCCCGAAACTTTCATCACTGAATTCATCCCCAGCCTGGCGCCGCAGCTTCAAGGGCAAACCCTCCTCCTCACCTTCGACGAGTTTGACACGCTATCCCGCCCTGATATTCAGGATACGCTAGCCCGGCCGTTGATCAATTATTTCCGTCAATTGTTTGATGTTGCCTGCCTCAATTTCATCTTCTCCATCGGCTCCTCCGGTAATAAGCTGGAGAACATGCAGGCGTCCTACACGAATTTCTTTAAATCCGCCCTGTATCGCAAGATCAGTTTCCTTTCCAAGAACGAGTGCCGGGGGTTGATCACCAAACCCGTCAAAGGCGTGATCACGTACCAGTCTAAAGCTGTCCAGCGCATCACTCAGATCACCTCCGGGCATCCCTACTTCACCCAGCTGATGTGCCATGAGCTCTTTTCCCGCTGCCAGACCACCGGTTCACGTGAGATCACCCCAGAAGATGTCGACGACATTCTGGATGATGTGATCGAACGCGGCACCGTCAACCTGAAATTCGTCTGGGATGAAGCCACTGATCTGGAAAAATGGGTTCTGGCTGTGTTAGGTGAAAAAGAAGGTATCTCGCAAAAGGAAATCAGTACCACCCTTAAATCTCAAGGTATTCGTTTCGTTGATTCGGACCTCAATTCTGCCGTTCTTCACCTGCGGGACAAAGATGTTCTTACCAAAGACAACCAACTGGTGATTCACCTGATGAAGCTCTGGCTGGAGATCAACCGCCCGATGGACCGGGTGCGTGAAGAGCTGGTGCAGACCAATCCTATTGCCGACCGTTATATTGAAATTGGCGACGAACTCCGCGACCGACATCAATTTGATGAAGCCGTTGAAAGTTATCAGCGAGCACTTGAATTTCAAGAAAATAATATCTCAGCGTTGTTAAACATTGCGAATATTTTTCTCAACCAGCATAAATACACGCAAGCTGCAGCCTCTTTTGAAAAAGCTCTCCAGGTGAACAGCGAGCACATCGCAGCCCGTCAGGGCTACTGCCAGGCACAGTTGGCCCTGGGGGATCAAGCTCGACAGTCTGGTGATGTGGACGCTGCCATCGCAGCCTACCAGGCCATCCTCAACCGGACGCCGGTCTACCGCCAGGCACGCGAGAACCTGGCTGCCATCTACCAGGAAAAAGCAGAAGAATATTTGTCCTCTGGGAATGACACGCAGGCACTGGATCAATTGCGCCTGGCATTGGAAATGACACCCGAAGATGAAAAACTTTCTGCCCGTCGTCAGCAAATCATCAATGAAAAGAAAGCCGCTCTGGTCAAATCCTGGTTCGATAAAGCACAGAGAGCCCTCAGGCGCAAGCGCTGGGATGAAGCCGTTAAGTTAGCGCAAGAAGCCCTCAAGGTGGACCCTGATGACCAGGCCATCCAGAAACGTGTGGCTGCAATCAAGGACGCCCCCCGCCAGGAGAAGCTCAAAGCCTACCGCAAGGAAGCGGAGACAGCCATCGCCAAAGGCAACTATCCCAAAGCGATCGCAGCACTTGAGTCAGCCATCCTTTTATCACCGGAAGACACCGCCCTAACCGAATGGCTGGAATCAACACGTTCTGACCAGCAGCATGCCCAGCTCAGGATGTATCAAACCCAGGCAGAGGAAGCCCAGGAAGCCGGAGATTGGGATGCTGCTATCACTGCCAGGGAAGCCGCCATCAAGCTGGACCCGGAGGATGAAACGCTCGCCGAAGCTCTGACGGAGACAAAAGCAGACCAGAAGAACGCTCAGCTCAGGAGCTATCAAAAACAGGCTGAAAGTGCGCAAGCAGCAGGAGATTGGGAAGCCGCCATTGCCGCCAGGGAGCAAGCCATCAAGCTGGACCCGGAGAATGAAACACTCTCCCAAGCCCTGGCGAAAACGCAGGCTGCCCAGCGCCAGGCTAAATTAGACGGGTTGTTGGCACAAGCAGACAGCTCATTCAAGATGGAGAATTGGTCAGAAGCCGTCAGCGCCTGGGAAGCCTACCTGACAGAAGTGCCGGAAGATGCTGAAAAGTTGGAAGAACGCCTGGCCCATGCCCGTAAATATGCCCAACTGAGCGCAGACTATACAGAAGCCCAGGAACACATCCACAAAAAGCAGTTCAGCCGGGCGATCAGCAAGCTCCAGGGCATCATCGCCCAGGATCCCACCTATAAAGCCACCTCACGCCTGCTGACGGAAGCGGTTGAAGGTAGCCGACAGCGTAAGCCCATCTGGCGCAAGCCCTGGTTGTATGTTGGGCTGCTGAGTATCGTCGTCATCGCACTGGCTACTATCTTTCGCACTCAGATCATCGACCTGGTTACATCTATCAATTGGCAGAAACCAAGGGTGGACGCCATTTCCCTTGAGCCTTTACCGTTTACTTCTACAGCCAACCAAACTTCAATAGATCCACAAGAGCGATTCACAGAGGGAATATTTTCTTATATGGAAAGAACATCGCCCACTTTCGAGGATGATTTCTCATCAGCCAAACCTGAGTGGGGGGGAAATAAACACACCGTACAGTTCAAAACAATTTGATGAATATATTTCAGGAGGTGTTTTACAACTCAAAGATTTAGAATGGGGTTCTGGACTTGGATCCATCAACATTCCACAAAATGATCTCTTTTCTGCTAGGAATTTTGTAATCTCTGGTGAATTTAAGAAAGGGATGAGTGGTTTTATATTTAATGCCAACGAAGATTTGTCTGAATATGCATCTTTAAACTTTGGTAGTAAAAGAATTAGCATTATTAATTACAACTCAAATGATTACTCAACCTTGGAAGTTGTCGAAAGATATATTAATCCTGGGTCCAACAACGATTACATATTAATAGTGTACAGAGATTTGCTTGCATGCTACCTGAATGGAGAATTAATCAGTATCATTCAACGCCCTGAACTAGAAGGTGATAAGAATTATTTCCATTTCACCTCAAATGAGCAAATAATTGACAAAGTGCGTTTTTGGAGCCTGGACGAGGTTATTATTTTCCCAGAAGAATTTACAACGCCAATCCTGTCCCATATCGACACCCACCCCCCCACCCTGGCTGATGACTTTTCAGTCCCAAATTCTGAGTGGGGAACATTGAATTCCGGTGAAGACACACTGCCTTTAGTGGATTTCATTAACGATGACTCCTTACAATTGACAGCTAAAAATAAGGCGATCCTATTCCCCACTAGTACACAACTCGATGCAAAAGATTATGCACTGGAATTCGACTTTGCTCCCATCAGTTACCAAGAATCTGGTAAACAATTACGAATAAGCTGCCAATTTAGAGGTGCACAAAACGGTGCGTCGTATTATGCCCTGAATTTCTATCCGGCTGCTGACACCTGGCAAATAATACAGCAGACGGAGGATTCCCAAGTAGCTTTAGATCAAGGTGATTATAACGGTTCTGCAAACCACCAGGTTAGGTTTTTGGTTTCTGGTGAATACATAGCCATCTTCTTGGATGATATCCTTGTCAGTTTTACTATTAATCTGGCGTCAACCCAACAAAACAACTCTTTCACCTTTGAAGGTAACGGAGCCTGGCAGGTCAACATCGATAACCTGCGCTTCTGGAACCTGGATGACGTTGAGATTGGCTCCGTAAGAGAAACATTCTTACATGAGTCACTTTCCCAGTCCTCGGTCAGCATCACATCGCTGCCCATTGCCGAACCTTACCAGCCTATTCTGGAATATATCGAGTCTCAAGCGCCCACTTTTGAAGATGATTTTTCTTATGAAAATCAAGATTGGGGCCGTACATCAGAGAATCTCCGAATAAATTCTCAAACAAAAGATAACCAACTGGTCATCATTGATCATCTTGATGGAGGTGGCTACTCAGATAGTTCGAAGGCTGGTGTTTCATTTTCCATCCCCCATTTAAATCTAGCTAAAGATTTCGCCCTGGCATTTGATTTTTCGGGGAACGAGAAAATCGAGTCCATTAATATGCGCTTTGGCGCATCATTGACAATGGATACTGGCTACCAGGTTGCGATTAGGCCTAATCAATGGGAATTAAGTCAGCTCTCAGATGGCACCATCATCGCACAAGGGAACTTATCAAGCAGCCCTGCAGATCGTTCAACCAACTATCTCTTATTAATTGTCAAAGATAGCTATGCGATTTTATATATCAATGATGAGATTGTCTTTGAGCAAAGCGACCTGGTAAGAGACCGTTACTTGAAGCGAATGGAAGTCATCGCCCGTGAAGAAGGGGGATTCGCCTGCTTTGATAATTTTCAGGTTTGGGATCTGGAAGGCGATGAGTTTTTCGCATCAGAGGAAGCTGAACCCGAACCAACACCCACACTGGGGGTGGGGTCAACAAAGGTCAACGAGGTGGACGACGCAGAAATGGTATACGTCCCCGAAGGAGAGTTCCTGATGGGGAGTGAAGATAGATCGCCACCCGAACACACCGTCTTCCTGGATGCCTTCTGGATCTACAAGCATGAGGTGACCAACGAACAGTACGCCAACTTCTTGAATGCTGAAGGCAACCAGTCGGAAGGAGGTGTCACCTGGCTGGATGCGGGGGATTCAGATGTTCGCATACACCCAGCAATCGGTGAATGGGGCCCGGACAGCGGCTATGGTGATAACCCGGTGGTGGAGGTGAGCTGGTATGGGGCGCAAGCCTACTGCAAATGGGCAGGGGGACGGCTGCCGACGGAAGCGGAATGGGAGAAAGCAGCCCGAGGAGAGGATGGACAAACCTACCCATGGGGGGAAGAAAACCCAACCTGCAGCCTGGCAAATTTCAGTAATTGTGTGGGTGAAACAACCTCTGTAGGAAGTTTCCCGGAAAGCGCTAGCCCCTACGGCGCATTGGATATGGCTGGGAATGGGTGGGAATGGGTGGCGGATTGGTATGACGAAGATTATTATGACACATCTCCTGTTACAAACCCAACTGGACCGGAGAGCGGAACCTATCGTGTCCTCCGCGGCGGTTCCTGGTACAGTCATGAGGGGTTCTTGGTTGCCTCGAATCGCTATCGGTACAATCCAGTCAGTACGCTCAGCGATGGTGGTTTTCGATGCATCATCGGGGCAGATGAACACGACTACCATGCAGAAACTATAAATGATTCAAGAGCCATCACAAATTGGGATGATGTCCAATCTTATATGGAAAAACAGCCGCCCACCTTTGAAGACGACTTCTCAGCCCCCAATGAACAATGGGAAAATTATTGGTCAGATGAGGGAACAGGATCCTTGGAATATCTGCTGGAAGATGATCACTTAAGCATCCCAAAGTCGGCAGGTAAATTTAATATTTTCTTACCAGTTGAAGCCAGTGATTTTATTATTTCCTATGAACTTACACCACAAGAAGACTTTCAACTATTGGATCTTGCATTCGGAAGATCAGAAGCCTTTCCATTTTTTTATAATTTTAGTTTGAATGGTTTAGAAGGCACTTATTCTATATATCATTACGAGAATGAAGAAGAAGAAAATCTTACATACCTATACGAAGGTAAATTTGATCAAGTAGAACTCTCGAAAACGTACACGGTGCAACTAGTTGCAAAACAAGATAACTTCGCGATTTATTGGAATGATGCTCTGCTCTATTACACTACCAGAGCACAGACTTTTGGGGATGAAATTTGGTTTTGTTGTGTCAGTGAAAAGGGGTCTGTGATTGATCTGGATAATATCCGCGTCTGGAATCTTGAAGGCGTTGAGGACTTCGCTTCGGAGGAAACCGAACCTGAACCAGAACAAGTGATACCAACGCCTGCACCCGGTACAGTTGACACCAACAAGAGGGATGGCGCAGAGATGGTGTATGTCCCCGAAGGGGAATTCCTGATGGGCAGCGAGGATGACGACGCATATGATAAAGAATCTCCCGTGCATACTGTTTATTTAGATGCTTTTTGGATCTACAAGCACGAGGTGACCAATGCGCAGTATCGTCAGTGTATTGGAGCAGGTGTTTGCAGTGCTAACTTGGGTTATTATCCCGAAAACAACTATCCAGCAGTATATATTAATTGGAACGAAGCAGCTGCCTACTGCACATGGGCAGGCGGACGGCTGCCAACAGAGGCTGAATGGGAGAAAGCTGCGAGAGGCGCAGATGGCCGAATGTACCCGTGGGGAGACGAATATCCAACCTGCAGCCTGGCACAATACAGCGGATGCCCAGGTGATCAAGTACCTGTGGGCATCTTCCCTGATGGTGCCAGCCCCTATGGTGCAATGGATATGGCTGGGAATGTGTGGGAATGGGTGGCGGATTGGTATGATGTGGGTTATTATGACAAATCGCCAAGCACAAACCCCACTGGACCCGGGAGCGGAATCTATCGTGTCCTCCGCGGTGGTTCCTGGAAGTGTAATGAGGGGGGCTTGCGTACCTCGTATCGCTACAAGTACAGTCCAGTCGCGATACAAGGCACGTACGACTACGGCGGTTTTCGATGTATCATCGGGGCAGACGAGAACGACTACCAAGCAGAAGCTGAAACTCAAACCACCGCCTTGTTCGATACGGTAAAAGCCTATGTGGACAACCAACCAACAACCTTTGATAATGATTTCTCATCGCCAAATGATGAGTGGGAGAATATTGTATCGCCATCATCGTGTGAGATATCATACCCAATAACTTATTTTATAACTAATGAGTTTCTAAATATTCCATCAGGAGAATTTGGAATGATGATACCAATTGAGACCAATGACTTCAATTTTTCATTCGATTTTTCTCCTAAAGAAGACTTCAATAATTACCTTGTTGATTTACCGATGACATCTATCTCACCCTACAACACACTTTTATATGATGGGGGATGTAGCTATAAAATTGGCACTGAGAAATACAAACAAGAATTACAATTAGTTGAGAGCAGTTTAGACGTCGCTGCGTCAGAATTTTACAATATGGTGATCGTAGCTAAAAGGAATACTATTGGCGTCAAATGGAAAAACAATATATTTTATTTTGATACAGATGCTTCTATGATATGAACAGTAAACCAGTTCGATTTTAGCAATCCAGGTGATCAAGAATCCCTGATCCTGATCGATAATGTCCAAATCTGGAATCAGGAAGGAGCCGCATTCCAGGAATGACCAACAATCCCTTCACCTTTGGCAACCCGATCCGTGATCCGGCACACTTTATTGGTCGCCTTGCAGACCTGCAGCAAATTATCAACCGCCTGCAGTCCAGCGCGCACGAGAGTACATCCATCGTCGGCGAGCGCCGCATTGGGAAGACCTCACTGCTGAAGTACCTTGCAGATAAACATGCGGCTGAAGAACTCGGCTTACCCCCAGAGGAATTTTGCCTTATTTACATGGATTTCCAGGGCTTGCTGGATATCACCCCCCAGCGCTTCTGGCAGCGGGTGCTGCAAAAGATCTCCCGCGCCATCTGTCTGCAGGAGTTGCGGGACCTGGCAGCAGAAGTGCGCGGTCTGGAAACATTGGATTTGTTTGACCTGGTGGGCCTCTTTACCAAAATCGCCGATGCCGGATTGACCGTCGTCCTCCTGCTGGACGAATTCGAATACGTGACCCAGAACACCAATTTCACCTCTAATTTCTTTGGTGGTCTGCGTGCCCTGGCAATCCATCACAATCTCCCCCTGGTCACAGCCACACGCCGTGAGCTGGTTGACCTGTGCCATTCTGATGAGATCAAGGGATCGCCCTTCTTTAATATTTTCGCCAACCTGGTCCTGCGACCCTTTGAACCACAGGAGGTGATTGAGCTGATTACCAACTACCTTGAGGGTACCGGTGTCCAATTCTCCAATTCGGATATTGACCTGGTCCTCTCTTTGAGCGGTGGGTACCCTTTCTTCACCCAGATGGCAGCCCATTACCTGTATAATGCCAAATTAGAGGGCTTATCAGGGGATGCTTTGGTTGTCCAGGTGACTCAAAGCTTTGACAAGCAGGCAGAATCCCACTACCAAACGATGTGGTCACGTGCAAATGAAAGCGAAAAGATCACCATGCTGAGTGCCATGGCACTGAATAATTTAGAGGTTTCTTCAACCACTGATCCAACACTAAAAAACCTGGCAAACTTACACTCGCGTGCCAATTTGGATGTCCCTGAATTGGTCAAGCGTGGGTTGCTGATTGAAGACAAAACCGCCAGCACCTACCGACCCCTCTCCCACAGCCTGGAACGCTGGATCAACAAGGAAATCCAAAACGTTCTCGGGAAAAAAGTCCCCGATTCAGCGATCATGGAGTGGCTCGAAGGGGAAGGAAGTGATATACCAGGCGATCTCAAAAGCCCGCTTGCGCAATTCAAAGAAAAATACTGGTCTATGCTGTCTGATCTCCCCCAGGAAATGTCCCAAAGGCTGGTCAGTGAAAGGGAAAAGCCTTCAAAGAAAAAACAGGCAACCCACCTGCAAGAATCCACCTTTATTTGCTACAGCCGTAATGATAAGACCTTTGCCGACAGGCTGGTTGGGGACCTGAACGCTCAGGGCGTTCAAACCTGGCGGGATGTCGACAACATCGCAGGCTCACGCCAATCCAACCTGAGGGGATGGCGGGCTGCCATCGAGAACTCGCTCGACAACTGCGGCGCCATGCTGATCTTACTCTCTCCTGGTGCTGTTAACAGCCCTGAAGTAGAGGCGGAATGGAACCACTTCGCCAGTAAAAAGCGCCCCATTTTTCCGATCATTGCACAAACATGCAAGATCCCATTTTATTTAAAGATTTATCAGATCTGGAACCTGAGTGAAGACTATACGAAGCAGGTTGACCAGCTTGGAGAGATGCTGAACAAAACCCTCACTACTCAAGATTAACGCACAACCGATCACGCAGGTATCCTCATCCTCTTTACTTTGATTGAGCTGGTGTCTCTTCAGCGATATGGAGACCTTCGATCATTTCATCGCACATGGTCAGGAGACCCTGTGCGATCATATTTTTTTGATCGAGCAGGTGTCCTCACCGCGAAGCGTCCTGTAAGGAGTGCAAAGCCTCCTGTAAGGTCCAGAGTCTATTATCCACCATGCGTTTTAGATTCATCAGAAAACCAGTCGCATCCACTCAACTCGATGGACCGTGACACCAACGCACTTTGAGATGTGGTCATATAAAAATTTACTGTGTTATCATGGTGGGAAATGACTTTATACAGAAAGGCAAGCATGGATACCTTTGAAGCCATTAGGAAACGCCGTTCCGTCCGAAACTTCACCGGTGAACCCATCCCCCTATCTGACCTGGAAAAGACTGTCGATGCGGGTCGCCTGGCGCCCAGCGGGAGTAATAAACAACCCTGGGATTTTATTGTTGTCACCAAAAAAGATATCATTCAACGGCTCAGTAAAGCGGGAGCCTGGAGTGCAGACGCAGGCGCCATGATTGTTGTGGTGATGGACCCCTCCTCAAAATACTGGCTGGAGGATGGCTCAGCCGCGATCGAGAATATGCTGTTAGCCGCCACGGCGTTGGGCTACAGCTCCTGCTGGCTAGAAGGCAATGCCAAACCGCATGAGGCAGAATTCAAACGCCTGCTCAACATCCCTGAACATCTTAACCTGCTCACATTCATCCCGGTGGGCGTGCCGGCTGAATGGCCAGCACCCAAGGTGAAAAAGGCACTGAATGAAGTTCTAACTTGGGAGAATTTCTAAAACTCCTGCACCCATTAGGGCGCATTGGGTTCATATAAAAGTGAATCACGAACATCCCCCTCTCATTTATGTTTAATCGCTCTCCAGATAAAGTAAATCATAACAATAATAAGGGTGAGGACTGTTAGCACAAAAGAAGGTTTTATCCCTAAAACTTCATGATGAACAAAGTCTGCATACAGCATCTGAGGCCAACCCATGATCGTCAATGGCAGACCAATGATCGGTGAAAATGTGTTTGGTTTGCCGATGAAAAGACGATAGACATAACCAGCAAGATAATAAACAGTGCCAGTAACCAGGTATGCCATGATTAGCTTCCCTAGCCATTGGATAATCTTTTCAAATATCCGTATTTTTTGGCTGTTTTTGGGGTTAAGAGACATCGGGGCAATGGAATAGCTTGATCAGCTTCTTATAAAATACAGCGCAGCGAGAAAATAAGTGAACAAAGGGCGGTGAAAGTCGCGTTGCTTGCTGAGTGTTTTTTAACGCAGCTTTAAACTCAGCAGCATCCTTAAAATCAGGCATACGCAAGGTTGCTCGCCCTACCTCCCACAACGAATGCGCATCAGATCCCACCGTTTCCAGCAGCCCTTTCTCCTGTGCGAAAGCCGCAGCCTGGTTGTTGGGCGTGTTGTTCAAACACCTGGCGTTGAAGATTTCAACTGCATCCACAAGCGGTGCAAGCTGCTCCAAATCCTCCTCAAGCCAACCCTTACTGCGAAAAGTGTCAAAAGGATGCGGTACGCTGATCACTGCCCCCTGCGCACGCAGCCGGTCAATCGTTTCAAAGGGATCCAGGCCAGGCGGCACCCATTCAGACATAAAATAACCGATCAATTCCCCTTTATTTGTTTCGATCTCCTCGCCGATGATGACAAGGTCAGGCGCCAGTGATTTTGCTTTCATCGCTGGTTCAATCAGGTTGTGATCGGTGATCGCCACCCGGTCAATCCCAATGGCTTGACAGCGTTTGAGGAGTTTTTCAATGGGCAACAAACTGTCGTAAGAAGCACGAGTGTGGACATGCAGTTCCACACGAACTAACCTATCCCCTTTATTGGTCATGATCTTTTATACAGCCTTGGCAATCGGTCTGCCAGGCCGCAAATAACTTCATAGTTGATTGTCCCCCACCCGGTTGCAAGGTCATTCGCAGTGATCGTGTGCTCCCCTTGCTGACCGAGAAGGACCACCTCATCGCCCACAACCGCATCCGGCACTGAATCAAGCTGAATCATACATTGATCCATGCAAATCCGACCAACCACATCCACCAGCTGACCTCTGACAAGCACCTGCTGCCCTGTTTCTCGCCGGTAGCCGTCGCCGTAACCTACCGGGATAACACCAATGCGTTCCTGCTTGGATGTCACATACACTGAGCCATAACTTATCCCATGCCCTGGTGGAAAGCCGCGCACAGAGATTATCTTTGCTTTCCATGTTAGGGCTGGTTTAAAGGTCTCCGGTAAGCGAGTTTCTTGGGATGGATCCAAACCGTAAATTGCGATGCCTGGGCGAACCAGGTCAAAATAGGCTTCAGGGAAATTGATCACAGCAGCAGAATTGGCAGCGTGAACCATGTCGGGGCAAAGATCTCTATCACGAAGCTGATCCAATAAAAGTTTAAATTTTCCCAATTGCTGTGCTGCAGATTTCACCCGGGGTTCATCAGCGCGGGCTAAATGTGTGAATATCCCATCTATATGGATCGCATCATGGTTATGAACCTGCGCTAAAAACTTTATTGCCTGTTCCAGTGGCATCCCCAAACGTCCCATCCCAGTTTCTACCTTGAGATGGGCTTTCAACTTCCCAGACACTTTTCTGGCTTGATCGGCGTATAACCTGGCCATTTCCGTATCATAAATTGCCACATGAATATCGTTTTTAATGGCGTCAGGGATCAAACCCGCAGGTGTGTACCCGAGAACCATCACCTGGGCATCAATGCCAGCCCGACGCAAATTGAGTGCTTCTTCCATCCGCGCCACCCCACACCATGTCGCGCCAGCTTGAACTACGGCTTTGGCGACTTGAAGGACGCCGTGACCATATCCATTGGCCTTGATCACAGCCATAACCTCTGCGTTGGTCATTTTGATAATTTCTTTGACATTGTGCTTGATCGCCCCCAGGTCAATCTCGAGCCAGGTTGAGTATGTTGTGATATCCATGGACAGAAGTATAGCCCCGCTTGACGTTCCTTTCAAGTGTCCCATTTTTTTGATTGCGCAGGTGTCCTTTTTTGTTTGCGCTGGTGTCCTCACCGCGAAGCGTCCTGTAAGAAATGCAAAGCCTCCTGTAGGGACCAGCGCAAGGTATAATCTAAACCTGCAAACAAAGACATCTTCGAGAAGCCTATGTCAACAACACCATTTAAATTTGATCTCCTCTCCCAGGACGGCCAGGCCCGCGCAGGTGTTTTTCACACACCCCACGGGGACATCCCTACTCCGATCTTCGCACCAGTCGGCACACAAGCGACGGTCAAATCCCTCACCCAGCGGCACCTGAAAGAACTGGATGCCAAACTGATCCTGGCGAACACCTATCATTTGTATTTACGCCCTGGTGATAACCTCATCGCAGAATTAGGCGGTTTGCATAAATTTATGAGCTGGGACGGTCCCATCCTGACAGATTCAGGCGGCTTTCAAGTCTTCTCCCTTTCAAAAACACGTATGGTAGATGCGGACGGCGTCACCTTCAAAAGCCACATCGACGGATCCACACACCACTTCACCCCAGAGCGGTCGGTTGAAATCCAGGAAAATCTCGGTGCAGACATCATCATGGCTTTTGATGAGTGCGCAGAACCCTATAACCGCGAGTATAGCGAAGCAGCCATGCAGCGCACACACCGATGGGCAGAACGCTGCCTTGAAGCAAAAACACGGGCAGACCAGGCTTTATTTGGCATCGTTCAGGGAGGCGTTTTCCCCGATCTAAGGGAAGCTTCCGCAGCTTATATCACCTCTTTGGACTTTCCCGGCAATGCCATCGGTGGTCTTTCAGTGGGTGAAACCAAGGATGAAATGCATGCTATGCTCGAGATCGTCAACAGCGTCCTCCCACAGGATAAGCCGCGCTATTTGATGGGTGTGGGTACACCTCAGGACCTCGTGACATGCATCAAAAGAGGTGTCGATATATTCGACTGCGTTTTGCCCACCCGGTTGGCACGCCACAATGCCGCGATGACAAATAACGGCCGCATGAATATGATGAACGCGCAATATGCCCGGGATGAACTTCCAATCAGTGAGACCTGCACCTGCTATACCTGCCAGAATTATTCAAGGGCATATATCCGCCATCTGATCCAGACTAACGAGATGCTCTCAGGGACGCTGTTATCTATTCATAACATCCACACCCTTTTGGACCTGGCGCGCAGGATGCGTAAGGCGATCTTGGACAAGCAATTTGATGAATTTGCAGAACAATACCTATCAAATTTCACGGATTAACGAATAAAGGAATTCACAATGACAATCCTCCAGGCGATCATTTTAGGTGTCTTACAAGGGTTGACTGAATTTTTACCCATATCAAGTTCGGGGCATCTTGTGGTCCTGCCCTTTTTCCTCAACTGGCAGCTGCCGGAAAAAGAAATGTTCATCTTCAATGTGCTGGTTCAAGTTGGCACATTGGTAGCCGTGATCATTTACTTCTGGAAAGACCTGATAGGCATTATCACTGATTTCTTCAAACAACTCATTAACGGTACACCCTTTGCGACAATTAATTCTCGCCTGGGCTGGCTGTTGATCGTGGCGACCATTCCTGCTGGCCTGGCAGGACTATTCTTGCATGACCTCGTTGAGGCAACTTTCACCTCTCCTCTATTCGCAGGGATCGCATTGATGGTTACTGCACTGTTGATGATCCTGGGAGAGAAGATCAGCCAGAGGGTGGGCATTATACAGGATATCACCCTTCTGGAAGCCCTCTTCATGGGAGTGATGCAGTCCCTGGCGCTCTTCCCTGGAATTTCCCGTTCCGGGGCGACTATCTCCGGCGGGATGATGCGCCATCTGCGCCGAGAAGCTGCTGGAAAATTCTCATTTCTGATGGCTGTTCCGATCATGCTGGCAGCAGGTGGACTTTCAACCTATCAAATGCTAACCGAAGTGCCGGACCTGGCCAGTTTCCTTCCGATGATGGCCATTGGATTCATAACTGCCCTGGTAGTTGGTTATATCGCAATCCGCTGGCTGCTCCGCTTTTTGGTCAACAATTCTCTAATCTACTTCTCGATCTACTGCCTGCTCCTGGGAGGTGCAACCATCCTGGTCTCAGTTTGAAAAAGAGTTGAAATTCAAACCTTCTGTCATGCTGGGTCGATCATTTCTCATATTCTTGGCTGGCAGCCAGAGACCCCTTACTTTACAATATGAGCAAGGTTAACTACATCAATACCTTACTTAATAATTAAATAGTAGGTGAATTTAATTCCTCCCACTTAGCACCAAATTATATCCTTGCTTAATTTGCAATTAAGTAGATTTCATTATATGATTGGGTTCATCGTATTGATTTTTCGCGGGAGGCTGGTTGATGGAACACCGTGATGAACGTAGAAAATTAGGATTTTGGTCATGTGCAGGGATATCAATTGGTGGATTGCTTTTGTTGATTTCTTTCATAACCATTTGGTTCTTTACACC
>JAYELT010000005.1:0-20287 GCA_034717715.1 Chloroflexota bacterium
AAGTGTCAGATAGTGAGATCAAAGACGTTCAAAGAAAATTAAACAACCGACCTCGTAAAGCATTGAATTTCTATAAACCCATCGAGGTCTTCAATGATATTGTTGCACTAAAAGTATGAAACCACATTTTCTAATGTGGATTCAAGGATTTAGTGCAACAGATGAGGTGATAAAATCATTCGTATGCAAAAGAGCAAATACAAAAGACTAGGAAACCAAGAACGAGAAAGCATAAGTAGAGGACTGGCACAAAAGAAACCATCAAGGGTATTTGAAAGCTGCCAGGTGATCACAAACCGGCTAAACCAATCCATAATCGCAACCAGATACATAAACCCTTGCGTCATTGGAACATAGGTGATGTCGGCAGCCCAGACCTGGTCAGGATGACTGATAGCCAGGTTCCGCAGCAAATAGGGGTACTTTTGTGCTGCTGGTCAGGAATTGAGGTGTTTTTATGGGGACATATCGCCTGCAAACCAATTTTTTGCATTATTCTCACCACACGTTTTCGGACTAACTTTTCCTGAAGCTGTTGGTTAAGCTGCACGGTAACCTTTCGACTGCCATAGAATGGCGCCAGTGTGTATTCCTGGTCAATCATTTTCATCAGTTTCAAGTTCAGTTCGCTTTCATCTGCTGGCTCCCAGTAATGCGTAGCTCTATTCAGCTCTATCAGGGCACAATGTCGACGAAGGCTTATTTCGGGTTGGTTGGGTTCGATCATCTTTCGTTTAGCCTCAATCGACTGGGGTACCTTTTTTCAGCCACTCAAGTTCCATTTTGAGCTGCCCAATTTGTTCATATAGCTCTGCTTCCTGTGTGGCCAACTCTTGGTGATGCTGTCCGGTTTTTCTTTCAAAGACCGCTGCCCCCTCTGTGGTTAATTGCTTTTTCCAGTTGCGCACCTGGTTAGGGTGAACCTGATATCGGCTGGCAATTTCGTTGATTGTTGCCTGCCCTCTGATGGCTTCCAACGCCACTTTGAACTTGAATTGATGACTGTATTTTTTGCGTGTTCTTGTCATGCTAGTCTCCACAAGCTTCTAAAAATTTTACCTTAGCTTGTGGTCTAGTTTTTGGGGTCCACCTCAGTTATACAAGACTGCACGGGCATGGGTTCATCGCTGCAGCCAATTTATAGCGGGATGTACCACCTTCTAAGTTAGTCTCACTCGTAAAAAACCAATAGTGGAAAAAACCGAAAAGGTGTGATATTGTATTAAGTGGAGGTGTTACTATGGAAAATCAAATTGGTCGCATCGGTCACTTTTATAATCGCATTAGCGTTGCGGTTCTATTGCTAACCGACAAATTAAATGTTGGGGATAAGATCCACATTATAGGGCATACCACTGACTTTGTTCAAGAAGTTACTTCAATGGAAATTGAGCATAAAAAAGTATCCTCTGGCAGTCCTGAGGATCAAGTGGCACTCAAGGTCAATGAGCCTGTTAAAAAAGGCGATGCTATATATAAAATAATCGAAGAGTCATTGTAAACCATCGCAGTTCTTACCAAATTTTCATTAGAGCGTAGCCTCAAAATAAAACCTTACTTTGAAGGTGTCGTTGCCTCATATAAGAATGTTACTTTATAATTTTCCATAGCTTCCCAACATTCAAATCAATCCGTTGACGCAGGGTCACTGGATTAAGCTGGACATAAAGGTTAGTAAGATGAACCTTATCAAAAAAAGCGACCTGCTTTGAGACCAGGATCCTGCGATAAGGTGTCTTGGCCTGATCATAATATTTGATGGTTTTTCCGTCAATGCGTTGCTTCCTAAATGATTTCATCACGGGTTGAAAGAAGTTCACATATAAATGCAGATCTTCATAGATCTTCTCCAGGAGCAGCATTTCTTCTTGTGTTTCAAACCGATCATAACCGACCGTGTGACGCACCACAGACCAATTTTTCTGTTCGACATGAGCTTGATCATTCTTTTTGTAGGGACGAGAACGTGTGAAGGTGATTTCTTCCTCTAAACAATACCGATAAAGTAACGCATTAATAAACTCGGTGCCATTGTCCGAGTCAATCCCCAGCAAGGGAAAGGGTAGATGTTCTTGCACACAGGGTGGGATTAGTTGTAAAATAATTTATGCAGTATTTTCTTTTACTTACCTTTAAATAGGAGGAAATATGCGCAAAGCGATTTTTAGCTTTATTCTGATAATACTTTTCACTTACGCTTGTTCAAATACCAGTTCCAAGGAATCTATCCAAAATACAATAACTCCACTGCCCTCAATCACCGGCTCCAAGGAATCCCACCAAAAGACGATTACCTCACCGCCCCACGCGACCAACACAACTCCGATAAATATAGATACACCATGGCCTCCAGTAACTGGTCCTGCCCCCTCTTATCGAGTAGGAGCATTTTATTATCCATGGTACTTCAATCTGGAGTCTGACGGGAGATGGGTTCACTGGGACCAAGGAGACTACAAACCACCTTTGGATATTGCCAGTGACTTTTATCCTGTGCTTGGGGCTTACAGTGTATCAGATCCTACAGTGCTGGCTCAGCATTTCGCCTGGCTTCGTGAGTCAGGGGTGGGTATAATCATCTCTTCCTGGTGGGGACAAGGAGAATCTAGTGATCGGATATTAAGGTTGATGTTCGACATTGCTGACCATTATGGCATCAAGATAGCGTTTCATATTGAGCCTTATGGTGCAAGGACAGCTGAAAGTTTGGCAGATGATATCCAGTACATCTATGACCGATATGGTAACTATCCTGCCTTTTTCTGGACGACCGAAACCAGCTGCTTCAGCCTGGATGATCGCCCAAAAGGATTATTTTTCATATGGGCGTCTGCTGTTCCAGATGGCAATTCACCTGTGGTTTCCCCGGACTATTGGCAGGAAACGATCGATACCATTCACAATAAAAATCCAGGTGCGATTATTCTGACTGACCAAAATGATTCAAATTGGATTAACCACGGTCATTTTGATGGTTCTTATAATTATGGCGTTTTGGATGTCGATCAAGTGGGATACAAATGGGCGCTTAATCTGCCTGCTGGTGCCTGGTATGTACCCGGTATCAATCCGGGCTTTTCTGCCAGGAGGATCGGCTATGCAAATTGGGTGGACACACCCCGGATGAATGGCAGTACATACGATGATCGATGGGAGCAAATGTTTGCTGTTGGTATTGAGCCGAAGTTGGTTGTGATAACCACTTTCAATGAATGGCATGAAGGTACACAAATCGAGCCAGCTGCACCAGGTGTGACCACTCCCAATGGGTTTACATATCAGGATTATGGTAAATTGCCTCCTGATGGATACCTAACGCTGACGCGTGAATGGTCTGAAAGGTTCCTCACTTTCGAATGGCCAAGAACCATAACTCTGCGCGTTCGGATGCAAACCACATCAGATTGGACGGATCTTAATTTAATAGAAGGTGCTATCTGGCATGATACGAACGTGATTTCAACAAGCGGGGATGAAGCAGAAGCAGGTATGTTAGATGGGTACTTTAACCTGCAGCAACCCATTGGTCAGGCTGAATCTGGGAATATCACCGAGGTGATCTTTGAAATCAAGGTTAGAGATGTGGAAAATGAAAATTCAGTTGTCTTTGAGATCGAGCGCGGTGGTTTAGGTGCTACTTGGGTAGAGCTCTACCGATTACTTGGAGAGGAATGGATCATGGTCGAATCCTTTTCTTGGGGTGGGCACAGCGAGGGAGATCGAAACACTTCAAGCTTTGAGGTTACCAAGGAGACCATTTTCGGTGAATTGAAATAAGTAGATTGATACAATTCACGTAAAAAGAACACTAAAATTTTTATCTTCTGTCCTGGCGGAAAATTGGCTAAAAAAAAGACATTATCGCTTAGGATCTCAAATAAACAAAAATCGGTTGTTTCCGTTAAAAAATTTTCATCCTTTTTGTTATACATAAACTGCCATTATACAAGACTGCACGGGCAGGGATTCATCGCGGCAGCTAATTGAAAATTAGCCGGGAAGGTCTGCGACCCTTGCGCTCGGTTGATCGTAACCATCTTACCTAAGGCAGCTTTTGCAGCACTTCCAGCAATTTGTTACGTTAGGCTGTTCCAGATACCTGATCATAGTAATCGTATAGCTGATGAAAATTTGGAAAGGGAGGAGAAAGCTGAAAAACTTTAGACTAATTCGTTTCCATTTTTACTGATTTGTAGCTTATTACCTTTTCCTCTAAATGGATAAGGCTAGGAATGTCGTGTTCATTTTGATTAGACTGGGCGTTTGATTCTAAGTTCTGCCCCATCCACATCTTCAATATTCAGTGTATAGATCCCAGAACCCTGATCATGCACCAAGGCTGGCTGCCCGTGGAACCAGGCGCCTTCAGGTTGCCCTGGCAGATAAAGATCAATTTTGCCTGAAGCCTGCCTGCCAAGATCAAATCGTAATAAAACTTCGTGATCTCCAACCCGCCAATCGCTGATCTCTAAACCTTGTGAGAGATGTAAATCACTCCCTAAATAGGTCGGTTGGTCAGCCTGATACTGCCTGGCAGCCAGCACCCGTACACCGTGAGCCGGGACATCACTGCAGGTAAATGGCTTAGTTTCACTCATTTGGCCGATGGCACCCGTCCAAAACTCATGCAGCCACCAGGTCTGCTCTTGAGGAAGTTTGAATGCCTGGGGGGTGAATCTTAATGGACTTGGGTTGTCGTCCCAATTGAATAACGCCAAAAGATACCAGTCCCCTGTGGGTCCACTAAGATTGACTCGCAGGTGGGATGGGGTTTGCGCGTCGAACCAATCCAGAACCCAGGCACGCTGTTCGATCAAAGGGATCAGCACTTGAGCGAGGCGCAGGCGTTCTTTGGTTAATGCGGGCAGATTATCTGAGAGAAGTAAAGACCCGCCGGTCATCCCAATGGCTGTTGCCAGCGTCTGCACCTCAGGCAGCGTCAGGTCTGTATCTGGTCGAACCAGCAGACAGTCAGGGTCATTGATCCACCAATGGTGGTGAAGCGGCGCACGGCTGAGGATGTTTTGCAGTGCATTCCGTGCCGAGGGCATGTGGGGTTCTTTACGTAATAGGGGGCTAACAGGTGGAAAATGGGGCTCCCAGTAACCACTCACATCAGCACCGATGCGCATGGCTTCAAATAATCCCAGGGCAGATCCCAGGGGACAGCCGCAGGCCAGCATAGTGATCTCTGGTCCGGCAGCTTCCCGTAAGGCGTTCAATCCCTTGCGCAGCACCTGTGCCCGGGTTTGGGTTGGGTCCTGGTATTTGCCATCCAGTGCAGCAGCATATAAGAAATCCAGCTTGAGATATTCAAATCCCCACTGTTCAACCGCAGTGCGGATCACACTGCATGTGTATTCCAGGGCATGTGGGTTGGTCAAGTCAAGGGCGTAGGTGAATGTGTTCCACACAAATCCAGCATAAACCGGTCTCCCATGTTTATTTCTTAACAACCAATCCGGATGATCTTTTACCAGGGCGGATTTTGGGTGCACAATGTAGGGTGCCAGCCATAGACCCGGTGTCAATCCAGCTTCTTTTATGTTTTGAACCAATGGCTGCAGTCCTTTTGGAAAGCCTTGATCAAAATCAAACCAATCACCGGCAACCGTCTCGAACCCATCATCAATCTGCAGCAGCGATAGGGGGAGTTCAGAAGAGAGTGAGACGACCGAGTCCAGGTTGGATTGGATGGCTTCCTGTGTGATATTTTCATAAAAGTGGTACCAGGAACACCAGCCGAGGGGTGATTTACGATGGATATGGATATCGTGTGCCTGTGCTACAGCTTTGAGGTATTCCTGTAAAGGTTCCGGCATATCAAGATCGATAAAATGAAATACCGCCCAGTCTGTTTGTACCTGACTGCCGGGCTTGACCAGCGCATGATCGCCGTTTGCCCACATTTTCAATGAAGGTGCGGGATCAAACCGCGCTTCCAGGCTGCCGAACTGTCTTTTTTGCGAAAGGAAGCCTGCGAGAAGCCCAACCCGGCTGTTACGATCTCCGATCACAGTAAACATATCCGATGTGAAATGGTTGCCGCCTTTTGGCTTGGGAGTGCCCGGGTTGATCACCATGGGATTTTGAAATGGTCCTAGGATGGAAGAACGCTGCTTGTCACCCAAACCGTATGCACCTGTGGTCGACCAGGACTGCCAGCCATTACTGTAGATGGCGGGTTCAGCGATCTCCGCATCGCCGAGATGCAGATCGCCTGGGAGAATATCCAGGGTGGTTAGGCGCTCAATGGATATGGGTGTTGCACCCTCGTTTTTGATCTCAAGTTGAATGAAACCCATGGCGTTATCTGGTGACAGCTTCAAACGGAGGATCACATTCACTCCAGGTAGGTTGGTTTTAATCTCAAACGATGAGCCAATCAGATTTCCATGGGGCGTTGACTGTTTTTGATGCATATCTACATGGCCGATGGACCAGGGGGGTGACAATAAATTCATGGTTTTGCCGCTGGAATGACATCGGACTGCATTCCGGCTAAGAAAAGCGGCATTTTCAAATGCTGATGATTGAAATTCAACTGTACCCGTTGTATGATCAATGTTTAAATTGAGGTCTTTTACTGAAAACTGCATATCCAGTCCTATTTCCAAAGGGTTTCGAGGTCTTCTAACCTGATGGGTCCCTGGCGCAGTATTTTAATTTCCGGACCAGTTACATCAATCACTGTGGAGGCTGTTGATCCAGGAGTAGGACCACCATCAAGGATCAGGTCAATTTCCCCATCGAGTTGTTCTATAACATCCTGAACCGTGACGGGGTTTGCTCCGCCGGATAAATTTGCAGAGGTTGTGGCTAAGGGGCCGGTTTCCTGTAATAGTTGCAGTGTAAACCTCAAATCTGGCATCCGGATGCCGATGGTCGGATAAGGTGAGAGTTCCGGTGGTATTTTTGGACCCTTTGGTAAAACGAGCGTGAGCTGACCTGGCCAGAAAGTCTTTGTGATGCGATTGGCTTTCTCGCTGATCGGCAAAATGAGTGACTCAAGCTGAATCAGGTCACCAATCAGCACTGGAAGAGCTTTGTCTTTTGGCCGTTGTTTAACCTGGTAGATTTTGTTGATGCCAATGGCGCTGAAGGTATCTGCTGCAATGCCGTAGATAGTGTCTGTCGGGAAAACAATGATGCCGTGATTCTGGATGACACGTTTTGCGAGTGGTATCGCTTTGGGGTTTTCAATGGATAAGATTTTAGGCGCGGTCAAATCATCTCTTTCTGTTGCTGGATTCGATAAGTTTATTCTAACTGGAAAAATGATTAAGGTTGCTGGATTTCAATAATTCGATCACGGCCAGCCAGGTCTTGATGTAGTTGATGCTGTGCCTTCGGGAAGGCTGCGGCTGCAGCTGCAAGGCAAGCACTTCCCAGACTGGCTTCAATTTCAAGCAGGATTACTCCCGGGGAGGCTAGGCGGTATCGAGCCTGATCTAGGAGGTTGTGAATAGCGACCAATCCGGATTCCCCACCATCCAACGCCAGGCGAGGTTCCCACATGGCAACGTTCAGATTTTCCAGGATCCTTGCTGGAATGTAGGGGAGATTTGCCACTATCAGATCGAATTGAGTATTCAAAGGCGTCAGCAGGTCCCCCTGTATGAACTGGATTTGTGTCTGATTGAACCTTTTAGCATTTTCTTGGGCAACCCGCAGTGCTTCAATTGAAAGGTCAAGCGCGAGAATCTTTGCTGAGGGGCATTCGGCTGCCAGGCTGATGGCGATCACACCAGAGCCCGTCCCTACATCCACCACAGATGCGTCTTCCAATTTGTGGATGTGTTCGATCGCTTTTTCAACCAGATATTCTGTTTCAGGTCTGGGAATGAGGACGTCGGGTGTGACTTTGAAGGACTTCCCATAAAACTCCCAATGACCAAGGATATATGGCAGTGGAACCCCTCGGAGGCATTCTTTTAATTTTGATTGTAGATCGTGGGTTTCTGTTTGATTCAACTCATATTCATCGTGAGCAAGAACCCAGCTTTTGGGTTTCTTCAGCACATGACTTAATATGACAAGGCTGATGCTGACTGGTTGTTCGACTTTGAATTCCTGTAATTTTTCATGCAGGTGGGTCTGCATCTCTTGAAGATTAATTGGTCTTCTCCTCAACAAAAGCCAATTTTTCTGCCTCATCCACCAGGGTCAATTCGTCAATGAACTCATTGATGTCACCGTCGAGCACTCCATTGAGATTATATGAAGAATAATTGATGCGGTGATCCGTGACCCGGTTTTGAGGAAAGTTATAAGTTCGGATTTTTTCAGAGCGTTCACCTGACCCAATTTGGGAGCGTCGGGTGGCAGCTTCTTTTTCATGTTTTTTCCGTTCTTCTTCTTCATAGAGACGAGCTTTCAGGATGCTCATGGCACGCATTTTATTTTGAAGCTGGGAACGTTCATCCTGGCAGGCGACAACCATCCCAGTGGGCAAATATGTGATCCGAATTGCCGTAGAGTTTTTTTGCACATTCTGTCCCCCTGCACCTGCCGATTTATAGACATCAATCTTGATGTCTGAATCAGGAATGGAAATCTCGACGTCGTCTACCTCTGCTAAAACCGCAACAGTGATTGTGGAGGTATGGATGCGTCCCTGGCTTTCGGTTTCTGGCACCCGTTGAACGCGGTGTACCCCAGATTCATATTTCAAACGGGAAAAGGCACCCTTACCTTTGATCATGAAGCTGACTTCCTTAATGCCTCCTATCCCAGTTTCATTCATGGATAGAATCTCAATCGTCCAATGTTGATGTTCAGCATAGTGGGAATACATGCGGAACAGGTCAGCTGCAAACAAACCAGCCTCATCTCCACCAGTGCCAGCCCGAATCTCCATGATGACATTGCGTTGATCACGTGGGTCTTTTGGAATAAGCGCGTTTCTAAGTTGTTCCTCAAGTGTTATTTGATCTTTTTTCAGGGTCTCCAATTCCATTTCAGCCAGAGTACGCATTTCTTCATCTTCTATTTTAAGCAGCTCTTGCGTTGCTTCGATTTTTTCGAGGGTGTCCTGGTAGGCTCGGGCTTTGCTGACGATGGGTTCTAACTCGGCGCGTTCTTTGGATAACTCAATGGCGGTGGTGTAATCATCCCCAACGACCGCCAGATGTTGGTCAATGTTGTTAAATCGGTCGAGGATGCCCTGTAATATTTCTAGCATAGTTGTATTTTTCTCATATGATCTCCTGAATTTAGCCTAGGGATTATACCACTTGTGAAATAGAATTTGTTTTGATCATCTTCTATAGTAATAGGAGGGTGATACTTTATTCAGAACCTCGCTATTCAATACGTTGTGACAACCAAAAAGTGTGAGGTAAACAATATTTTAATGAGATGTGATTGAAATTTTTACATTCGCTTCATCTATTTGACTCCAGCATTCATGCCATTTCCTTTTGTTATTTTTCCTCCAAAGTTTGCAAAAAGCCTTAATCATGCCAAAAGGTCTTGCGGTATACTACTACCTGCGTTTACATTATGAAAGAATACAAGAACACCGTTTATTGTACCTATCAGGAAGCACCAGAACATCACTTTCGAGGACATCCTGAAGCCCCCACAAGGATCCAGGCCATGCAGTCATGGCTTGAAGAACCGCCATATCCTGAAGTTCAGTGGCTTGAATTTGAACCTGCAAAAGAAGGGGATATCACCCTGGTCCACGATCAATCATTGCTGTTGTTTTTACAGGAGGAATGCCAGGCTGGTTCCCATGAATTTGAACCGTCTCCCTCTTATGTAACGAAATATAGTTACGATGCTGCAATGGGTGCGGTAGGTGCTGTCTTGAGAGTCAGCCGGGAAATCATCTCCAATGAGTTTGGACGGGGATTCGCGATTGTCCGTCCACCTGGCCACCATGCTGATCCCGAAACCTCCATGGGTTTTTGTTTGTTGAATAACATCGCGATCGCAGCTGCTGATGCTGTTGCCAGTGGGTTGAGCAGGGTTGCTATTGTTGACTTTGACGCACATCATGGGAATGGCACACAAACTGTATTCTGGGATACTCCAGAGGTCGGCTACCTGTCGACACACGAGGGTCATATTTTTCCTGGAACTGGCCGCCTTGATGAAGCACAACATGCCAAAGGACGGATCATCAATGTGCCGCTACCTCCATTTAGCGGCAATTCAGCATTTGATCAGATTTCCAAGAAGATCTTACGCCCCTGGTTGTCGTCTTTTCAACCAGAGATGCTCTTTGTGTCTGCGGGCTTTGATGGACATTTTTCTGATCCCCTGACTACATTATCTCTGGACACGGCCGGATATTACCAACTGGCTTTAAACTTAGTGAAAATAGCGGACGAGTTTTGCCATGAGCGGATCATGTTTGTTCTGGAGGGCGGCTATGATCCCTTGGCATTGAAAGATAACATTCAGGCATGTCTGGCTGCGATGAGTGGACACGAGACTTTCCCTGATCATTATGGAAAGAGCCCTGATGTTAAACCTGATGTGGCTGCTCTGATCCAACATCTGCAAGCACACCATCAATTACAGGAGAATTAACCATTGCTACAAGTTTATTTTATTAGACACGGCCAATCGACGAACAATCTATTTTGGAATGAGACGGATAGGAATGCGTACCTTCTTGGTAGAAAAATGGATGCAGATTTAACCCCTGTTGGCGTTGAACAGGCAAAATTGGTTGCTGATTACCTGGCTCGGTCTTACGAATCAGAATCGTTTGATCCCCAAAACCGATATGGTTTCGGGTTGACACATCTTTACTGCAGTTTGATGATTCGCTCGATAAAAACCGGGAAATATATATCAGAAAAAACCGGTTTACCTCTTGTGGCCTGGCCGGAATTTCATGAAACTGGTGGATTGTTTGAGACCGCTATAGAAGAAGGGGAACCGATTTTTTATGGGCGCCCTGGACACGGAAAATCTTTTTTCGAATCTCATTTTCCAAACCTTGTTCTCCCGGAGGATCTGCCAGAAGACGGCTGGTGGAACAGGGATAAAGAGCCCCGCGAGAATTATTTAGTACGAGCCCAGGACATCATCAATCGTTTGCATGAAAAGCATTCTGGAAAAGATCACCGGGTTGGGATTGTTATGCATGGGGGGATCTTTGCCCGCATAATGGTATCTTTTTTCAATGTCCAGGTTGAGAAGTATTGGTTCCTGATGAATAATTGCGCGATCAGCCGGGTAGATCTTGCTGATGACAGCCATATTACATTGAGCTATATGAATAAGGTCGATCATTTGCCTGATCATCTGATCACCTGACCCAGAAGTAAAATCAATAATGGAAAAGGATAGCATGTCCATGAACGAGATAATTGTCAGGCCTGCTAAACCCTCGGACGCGAGACGGGCAGGGCGTCTATTATTTATCACATTTGTTAAGAAAGCAACCTTTATCATCGGTTTGGGAGATGAGAAACGGGCTATAAAGATCCTGATACAACTTTTTATGTTGCCAGGTCATCGCTTGAGCTATGAATTTACAGATATCGTCTTGCAGAATGGGCGTGTGATTGGTTTGTTTACCAGTTTTCCAGGTGGAAAATTAGGGAAGCTGGACAGACGTCTCGATAACCTGATCTTAAAGCAGTATCCTATGCGTGGAAAATTGGCTGTGATCCTGCGAGGTTGGCCTCTGATATTTATCAAAGAATCTGCCAGGGATGAGTATTTCTTGAGTAATTTGGTTGTAAAAAAGTCCTTTCGCGGGAAGGGAGTTGGAACCCAAATTTTGGTGAAGGTTGAAGAAAAGGCAAGGCAAGCTGGCCTGGAAAAGGCTTCCCTGATGGTCGCAATTGAGAACCAGGATGCACGTCGTTTTTATGAGAGAAATGGTTATAAAATCAAAGCCTTACACCTTGAGTCAAACAAGCGTGTTCCCTACCTGGGATCAGGGTATCAGCGCATGGTTAAAAACCTGACTGAATGAATAATAATCTAACGACGAGGACCCCTGAAGGTCTTAAGAAAATATTAGCTGTCCTGGATCAACAGGATATGCCTTATCAACTGCGAAGGTTTGATAAACCAGCCCATCATGCCCACCAGGCGGCTGAATTGGTCCATTGCACCTTGGGGGCTGTGGTTAAATCACTGGTGTTTAAAGGGTCTGTAGATAGCAAGTTCCTGTTGGTTTTGGTTTCCGGAAAAAACCGAGTAGATTTGGAGTGGATATCAAGATGGGTGGGTGATCAAGTAAATTTGGCGAGCCCCGAAGATGTCTATGTTTTAACTGGATACGAAGTGGGAGCAGTGCCGCCTTTTGGCGTGGAAGGGAATTATTCGACAATTATTGATGCAGATTTAATGGATTTTGAGTATGTTTGGGCGGCTGCTGGTTATCAAAACATTATGATCAAGATTGCTCCAACAGATCTCAAGCAGCTCAGCCGGGGGCGGGTCGTAAAGATAAACTAAAGTAAAAATTCTCTTACATGATTTTCTAATTGATTTTCATGGATTTTGGTTATGAACCCGAACTCGATTATTTCCTGTTGAAAGTCCTGTATAATGGTTGAAAAGGATATGGTCTATTTATCCTCAAGAACACAAAATTAATTTTATAGTTAATAGCTGTTTGGTCTCTAGCCAATTGCAATAGAAAGATTTTAGTAAAAGCTATGTCAGTACTGATTAACGTTCTCATTATCCTGGTTCTTTTCTTTTTCAATGCAATTTTTGCAATGTATGAGATTGCAATGGTTGCTGCAAGAAAGACCCGACTGGAGCAGCGTGTTGATGAGGGCAGCCGAGGTGCTACTGATGCACTTGAATTATTAAGTGATCCAAATCAACAATACCTGTCGACGGTTCAAATCATGATTACCTTGATAGATACACTGGCAGGCGGCATCGGGGGTGCCAGCTTGGCAAGACCTTTAGCTGTGCAATTACAAAAAGTCTCCTGGCTGGCAAATCAAGCCGAAATCATCGCTTTGGTATTTGTTGTGGTCGTCATTACTTACTTCTCGATCGTTATAGGTGAATTGATCCCAAAACGACTTGCTGTCAGTCAACCAGAAAATGTTGTTACGCGTCTATCACCCAGCATTCGTTTTCTGACTAAAGTATTAAGGCCGTTGACAAAGTTCTTAGGTGCTTCAACAAACTTCGGATTAAAAGTCCTGCGGATCAATACAGACAAAGGACCCACGATCACAGAGGAAGAGATTAAAAGCTACATTGAAGAGGGTAGAAATATTGGAGTGATCGAAGAAGCCGAACGAGAGATGGTATCTGGTATCTTCCGTCTGGGTGATCGGCGGGTTGAAGCCTTGATGACACCACGTCTTGAGATGGCATGGATTGATATCAACGCACCCTCAGATAAGTTATGGAAACACATCCTGGAAACATCACACTCTCGAATTCCAGTTGCAGACGGTGATCTTGATAAAGTTCTTGGGTATATACAGACCAGGAGCCTGTTGGGAATAAAGCCAGGTGACCCAAACTTCAACCTGCGAGACTATATTAAAGTGCCGATTTATCTGCCTGAAAATATGGCCGCGCTGAAAGCTTTGGATAATATCCAGACCAGCGGTGTTCATTTGGCCTTCGTGGTGGATGAGTACGGGGGGATCACGGGTATGGTCACAGATTATGACATTCTGGAAGCGATTGTTGGTGAGATTCCCGAAGATAGCGAGGATACTGACGAATTGGCAGTACATCGCTCGGACGGTTCATGGTTGTTCGATGGGTTAATCGTCATTGATCAGCTCAAAGAGATTCTGGATATGGATGATATGCCTGGCGAGGATCGGGCTGCTTATCAGACTTTAAGTGGTTTTGTGATGAGTCAGCTTGGCCGCATCCCGAAAACAGGTGCGAAATTCACTTATGAGAATTACGAATTTGAAGTTGTGGATATGGACGGGCGTCGGGTTGATCGGGTGCTGGTGTCACCTATTGAGGAAGTGTAAAAATTTTCGTATAGGTTACTTATTCGAACACCGTTCCTGAGTTGATAAAGGAGCGGTGTTTCTTGTTAAGAATCCTTGGTAATTGCCTGTTTTTGTGAGCCCAATATATTGCAAGCTTCTTCAGCTATTTTATGTGCAGCATCAGCATGACCCAATTTTTCGGCTTTTTTGGCGACAGTTCTTAATATTACTCGGTCATTCTTCAGCCATTCGGCTAAGGTTTTAAGGACTTCAAAGGGGGTCTGACACAGCTGCCCTGCACCGTTTTCAACAACAAAATCGACATTGCCTTTTTCCTGGCCGGGGATGGCATATACCAGGATCAGGGGCAATCCTGAAGCCAGGGACTCAGACACAACCAGACCACCGGCCTTGCACAGTATGACATCAGCGGCTCTCATCAGCTTGGGGACAAAGTCGACGAAATCATACAGTGTTATAGGATGCTGCCAATCTATTGCTTTAAACTTATCATTTAAGGTGTCGCTGCCACCAGTAACGAGGGCAAATTGAATATCATGGCCGCTGTAATTGAGGGTTTGAATGATGTCGGTCAATGAGGGAATGCGGGGGCTGCCCAACACGAGGAGGGTGGTCGGTTCCTTCTCCCAACCAAATTCTTCCCTCAACTCGGATTTCCCTTTATGTTTCAGCGCCAGGATTTCCGGGTCAACGGGTATTCCGGTTTGAATGACTTGTTCTTTGGAGAGGCCGGCTTTGAGTGCCCGTTGGCGAACGCTTTCCGTTGGAATAGTACAGCATGTTACACCAGTGTTGAACCAAACCTGGTGTACAGTGACAAGATCTGTAACAACAGTCATAATCGGCACTTTTTTCTTGCTTGATTGTTGAATGAAACTCAGCGGTGCCTGGTACATTGGATAAGTCAAAATGATCAAGTCAGGTGTGGCATCTTTCAGAATCGTCCGCAGGACACTAAGCAGGAGCATTGTGAACCCGCCCTCCATCAAGGTTACCGGCAGGGTTGCATCGCTCATTTTATAACCCAACTTATACAGCTCAGGCAATTTTTTTACGATCTCATCGTAATCTGATTGGCTGTCATGGATAATGCTGGGTACCTTGGGATGGTTGAGGGGATTATTGATCGATATGTCAAATTGATCCCCATATTGAATTTCCAGAGCTTTCTTAATCGCCTCAGCCGCCGATCGATGTCCCATACCAGCATCCGCTGTCAGGATCAAAACTCGTTTTTTGTCTTCACCAGCCATGTTCATCCTTTTATTTGATTGTCTGTTTACCCTTTAAGATCGCTAAGCAGTGCCTGTAATATCTTCTGGACGCTGCTTGTTTTAACTTGTTCTCGATCTCCAACAAATTGGCACTTGATCGTTGTCGTTTTTCCTTTGGTGCTGAGACCGATCCAAACCAGACCGACTGGTTTTGTGGAGGTGCCGCCTGTTGGACCTGCAATCCCGGTTGTAGAAAGACCTATATCCGTACAGAACTTCTCACGGATGCCAACTGCCATTTCCTGAGCTGTTTGGGAACTGACAGCGCCGTGGTGTTCCAATGTCTCTGGTTGAACACCGAGGAGTTGTTCTTTAATTTGATTGCTGTATGACACAACGCTGCCAACGAAATAATTGGATGAACCGGAGACGCTGGTCAGGATATGAGCCAAAAGACCACCTGTGCATGATTCTGCTGTGGCAATTGAGAAGCTGTTCCTTGTTAAGACTTCCCCGATTTGAGATGAAAGCTGGTAAAGGTCCTGGTTCATGATTGCCTCTCAGATCTTTCGGGATCCTGGTGCATATGTCCTTTTCCGAGTTCCTTGGATCGAGTGAAAGCCGCCCAGATCGCACGAGAGATTGCCGTTCGGAAACCCATTTTCTCTAAATAATAGAGGGCTGTCGCCGATGTCCCACCAGGTGAAGTTACCTGGTTCCGTAAGCGGGCAGGATGGGAGCTGTTTTGAGTGTAGTAAGCAATGGACCCCTTGAGGGTTTGAATAACCATTTCTTCAGCAATCCGACGGGGGAGACCGAGATGAACACCAGCATCAATCATTGATTCGAGGAATAAAAAAACATAAGCAGGTCCCGTACCGGACACAGCAGTTGCCATATCGATGTAACCCTCATCCCCTACATAAATCGATTGCCCCAGTGCACCCAAGATTTGTGCAGCAAGCGCATGCTGCGATTCAGAGGTCTGCTGGCTTTGTGTCCAGACCGTCATTCCCTCGCCAACCTGAGCGGGGGTATTTGGCATGGAGCGCACGACTAAGGGATGATTGAGACCAGTAATGAGAGAATCCATGGTTGCACCCGCTATGATGGATATGACAAGGGTATCTTGGGGAATCTCATTTCGCAGATCTACAATGACCTGAGGTAGTTTCTGCGGCTTGACACTTAAAATGATGACATCTGCATCCTGAACAGCGTTGGTGTTGTTCAGTGTCGTCTGAATGTTGTAGCGATCCATCAGTTCATCCAGCCGATCCTGGTGGGGACCTGCAGCAAGGATATTTCCAGGATCAATCTCCTCATTTGTCAACAGGCCAATAATGAGTGCTTCGCCCATGACACCGGGTCCAATTATTGAATATTTTTGATCTTTACCCATTTTTACTCCATTTTCTATTTGGATGACCAATGTGCATAGAGTGAGTGTGAAAGAATATGTCCCTGACTGCTGTCCACAGTGACCAGTTCACCGCTTGTGACATGCCCGTCAAATCCCCTGACAATTTCACCCAGTGCCTGGTGTGGGACGAGGGCAGATGCCTGGATGGCATAGGAGGTCAGGCAGATGAACCTTGGATTCGGTGTCAACACTTGTCGGCAAAGCTCCAGCAGATCTGCGATATCTTCCAAATACGACCAGACTTTCCCGGTGGGTCCACGGCCGAATTTTGGGGGATCGAGTATGACCCCATCATAATAAGATTTCCGCTTTGCTTCACGTTTCAGGTATTTACGTGCATCTTCCACCAACCAGCGGACCGGGGCATTCCCCAATCCTGAAAGGGTAAGGTTCTTCCTTGCCCAGGAAACAGCGTGCTTGGAAGCATCCACATGGGTGACCTGTGCGCCAGACCTGGCTGCGGCTGCTGTCGCCATACCTGTATAACCGAAGAGATTGATCACTCTGAGAGGGCGGTCCGCGGATTGGATTTGATCCTCAATCCAATCCCATTGACTTGCTTGTTCAGGGAATACCCCGATATGGCGGGATTTTGACAGGTGAATCTCGCATTTTAGGCCTTTATAATCAATTATCCAGGGCTGCTTGATTTGCCGATGGTATTCCCAATAACCACCATGTTCACCACTAGTGGGCACCATGAGAGCGTCAGCATTTTCCCAGTCTTCTTTGGGTAAGCCGCGCGACCAGATTGCTTGCGGTTCTGGCCGGACGAGTGTGTATGGACCAAAACGCTCCAATGTCTTTCCGTAACCCGAATCTAATAGTTCGTAATCTTGCCATGTATTGGATTTAAGTAGCCTGATGTCAGGTAATTGTGTATTCTCAGTCAAGGGTCTCTTTTCTCATTAATATTGAATCAAAACAATTTTATATTAAAAACCCGATTAATCCACGGGATGATAAATTGGAGTAAAAGCGCCAATGCAACAGCACGTTTCAGAGAATTAAGGAGAACGTCCTGTGTTCCTATTCTATTTATGGCCTTCCGCTTGAAATTTAATTGTAAGAGGGCAAAAATACTTGTCAGGGCGATACCTAAGATGAATATCCACATTGGGATTATGTCAACCAGAATCAAAGAGACAGCTGCAATAAAGACACAAATGATCAGCACAATGATCATGAGGATGTGTGTGGCTCTTTTTCCTAAGAATAATGCTGTGTTTTGCAGTTGTGAGCCATCTGTTTCATTGTTTTGAATTTGTTCACTCAATATACTAAAAATGCTCAGAGACAGTACAAGAGAAAACGGCCAGATCCAGTTGGGCAGCAGCCGGGGAGAATAAGTGAAATAGCCGACCAGGAATTGCAACCCCGCGAATAATAGACAATGGGAGATGATATCAAACAGCAGGATGTTTTTCAAACGGGTTCCTCGATAAGTGTAAAGAAAACCAAGCAGCAGGCTGAATAAACCGAAAACCATTGGCCATTTCCCCAGCAGGCTGAATAGAACCCCTGCAGTTATCGCAACCAGCAAGGCGGATATACGAGCTGTCTTTGGTGAAAGCCATCCTGACGAGATAGGGTTGTGATTGTGTCTGCCGGCTGCCAGGGCATCATTTGGGGCGTTCTCAATATCATTGAACATGTATGCAAACCCAACAGCCAGCCAGTTGGCAGGAAGGAGAACGAAAAATTGCCAATCAAAGCTGCCTTTTGCAGATGTGACACCTAAAAGCGTTGTGATAATCACAAAATAGAAATAGGCTTCAAAATGAGTGAGTTTGATCAAACCCTGGAAGGTTTTCTTCAATTAAAAGCTCCATTTTCCTGCTGATCCTGGTTTTTTTGAGTATACCATTTTAATTTTGCATATTCTTTCGGGAAAATCGATGCCTATCCGTTATAATTCAGAGGAATAATTGATAAGGTGTTCTTATGGATTTTGATCAGATCATTGACCGTCGATCGACAGAGAGTTATAAGTGGAAACGATATGGTGCGGATGTGCTGCCCATGTGGGTGGCAGATATGGATTTCCGTTCTCCTGAACCGGTGATCGAAGCACTGCACAAGCGTGTGGCACATGGGGTGTTTGGTTATGGTGGTGCCCCAGATGGATTACGTGAAGCAATCCAGGCACATCTTCTAAATCGTCATTCATGGGAAGTGGCGGTTGCAGATATTGGGTTTATCTCAGGGGTTGTGACTGGCTTCAACCATGCCATCTACAGTCTGACAGATCCCGGTGACCGGATCCTGATCCAAACGCCTGCTTATCCACCTTTCCTGGAAGCGCCGAGTGAATCCGGTCGGGAACTTGTGGTCAACGTATTGGTTCAACAGGGGGATGGGAAATATATCATTGATTTTGACGATTTTGAAGCAAAAGCTGCTTTAGGCGTGAAATTGTTTATTCTCTGTAATCCCCAGAATCCCACTGGGAGGGTCTTTACAAGGGATGAATTAACCAGAATTGCGGAGATTTGTCTGCGTTACAACATTGTGATCTGTTCAGATGAAATCCATGCTGATCTGGTTTTTTCTGATTATCAGCATATCCCGATAGCCAGCCTGGGGCAAGAAGTTTCTCAAAAAACAGTGACTTATTTTGCTCCCAGCAAGACTTTTAACCTGGCGGGGCTATCTACATCAGTCTACGTCGCCCAAAGCCCGGAGATGCGAGAGATATTATCGCATTCGATGCGGATGCTTCTGGGACATCCTAATATATTGGGACTGAATGCTGCTCTGGCAGCTTACCAGCATGGTGGGGATTGGTTGGATCAGGTTCTTGTCTATTTAGAAGGAAACAGAGATTACCTGGCAGATTTCGTCTCATCAAAACTGCCTGGAGTTAAAATGTGGACTCCGGAGGGCACTTACCTGGGGTGGCTGGATTGCCGGGAATTAGATTTGGAGATGGCTCCACAGGCATTTTTCCTTGAAAAGGCGAAAGTGGGCTTGAATGATGGTGGGGATTTTGGTAAGGCAGGGGAGGGGTTTGTCAGGTTGAATTTTGGCTGCCCTCGGGCTTTATTGCAGCAGGGGTTGGGGAAGATGAAAACAGCTTTGATAGAAAGATGGTGAATCACAAGGGCGTTTTACCAATTGGATAGAAAGATGGATTGGCTCATTTTGTTCCTGCTGTACTTTGGCATTGGTTGCCAAGCACTGGTTCTAGCGCAGAGAAACCTGGCAGTAAATTTTCCTGGCGTTTGAGAAATTCTTCAGTTTCCAATTTTGCAGCATTAAATAAAAATTCGGGCCGCTAACCGGCCCGAATAAATTTATGACAACTTTCATGCTTCTATTATCTTAGAGGGATTTCTCTGCGATTTCTTCAGTCACCTCTTCGACTGATTCGTCAGGTGCTGTATCCTCTGCGATTTCTTCAGTTACCTCTTCGACTGATTCGTCGGGTGCTGTTTCCTCAGAGATTTCTTCAGCTTCCGATTCTACTGTCTCGTCGGGTGCTGTTTCCTCAGAGATTTCTTCAGCTTCCGGTTCGACTGTCTCGTCGGGTGCTGTTTCTTCTGTGATTTCTTCGGTTACCTCTTCGACTGATTCAGTGGGTGCTGTTTCCTCTGTTTCAGATGATGTGGCCAGGATAACATTGGTAGCCTGCAATCCTTTTGTGCCATCTTCAATTGAGAATTCCACTTTTTGGCCTTCTCGGAGTCGCTTATAACCCTCCATTTGGATGGAAGAAAAGTGAACGA
>JAYELT010000006.1:0-5760 GCA_034717715.1 Chloroflexota bacterium
GAAATTATTGTCTATAACATCGTATAATTGATGTATTACGAAATTTTTTATCTTTTTCAGGAGATATTATGCAAGAAAAACCCACTGGCACTCAAATCCGGCAAGAATTTATCGAATTCTTTGAGAAACACGCCCATACTTTCGTCCCCTCCTCTCCCCTTGTCCCCGGTGGTGATTCAACCTTATTATTCACCAACGCTGGCATGGTCCAATTCAAAGATGTCTTCCTGGGTACGGATCAACGTCCTTATTCACGAGCAGTGAATTCACAAAAATGTCTGCGCGTCTCAGGTAAACACAACGACCTTGAGCAAGTTGGTCGAGATAATACGCACCACACCTTCTTTGAAATGCTCGGGAATTGGTCTTTTGGAGACTATTATAAAAAGGAAGCGATTACCTGGGCATGGCAGCTCCTAACGGAAGTTTGGCACCTGCCAAAAGACTGTCTTTGGGCAACTTATTTTAAAGATGAACTTGATGAAATCCCTGAAGACAACGAAGCTGCTGAAATATGGCTTCAGCAGCCTGGCTTCAACCCAGATCACCTCCTCCCCTTTGGAAGAAAAGATAATTTCTGGGAAATGGCGGAGACAGGCCCCTGTGGTCCTGACAGCGAGATCCACTTTGATCGCGGCTCGGAATATTGCAACTTATCAGACGATCCCAACCACGTCTGTGGCGTGAACGGTGATTGTGAACGTTTTCTTGAGATTTGGAACAACGTTTTCATCCAATACAACCGCCTTAGCGAAAACGAACTTGTGCTACTTGAGAAAAAACACGTTGATACCGGGATGGGATTTGAGCGGCTGGTTTCGATCCTGCAAGATGTGCCATCAAATTATAAGACCGACCTGTTCATGCCATTGGTTCTGCGTGTTCAAGCGCTGACCGGGCAAACGGATGAGGAACGTGAAGCCAACCTGACGCCCTACCGCGTCATTGCTGATCATGCGCGAGCCACAACTTTCCTGATAGCAGATGGTGTGGTTCCTGGAAATATCGGCAGAAACTATGTGTGCCGGATGCTTGTGAGACGAGCTGCTCGCTTTGGATTAAAGCTCGACTTGAAAGATCCCTTTTTGGCTAAAGTAGCTCAAGTTGTGATTGATGAATATGGCGATTTCTATCCGGAGATCAAACGCAATGCTAAAACGATTATGGATAACCTGACCCGGGAAGAAATCCAATTCAAAAAGACAGTTGATGCCGGCCTGGACCATCTAAATGATCTACTTGATGAACTCAAACAAAAAGGTGAGAAAATAATGGATGGTGAGAAAGCATTTGACCTCTATGCCACCCACGGATTGCCTTTAGAAATCACACGGGATATTGCCCAGGAACAAGAGTTGGACGTAGACACTGTGGGTTTCCAACAAGCCATGGAAGTACATCGTGTCGCATCTGGGGCTGGAAAAGAATTTGGAGAGATGGGGGGCGAGGATGTTGAAGTATATACCAACCTGGTTGAATCCCTGAAGGCTTCTGGAAAGCTTGCCCCCGAAGGTGTGAAGTATACCCCTTACCAGGCGATTAGAGAGCCTTCTGAGGTTCTGGCGATAGTCAAAGAGGGGAAACCGGTAGAAAGTGCGCAGGTTGGAGACACCATCGCAGTCATGCTTCCGAAAACCTGGTTTTACATTGAAGCTGGCGGTCAGGTATCAGACACAGGAAAGGTTGTAGGTGCTGATGACAAGGCGTGGACCATCCGGGTCACCGACATGCAAAAACCCGCAGCAGGTGTGATCGTACATATCGGGGAAGTGGAAACAGGCAGTCCTGCAGTTGGTGATATGGCTATTGCACAAGTGGATAAGATTCGGCGGGTACAAATCATGCGTAACCACACAGCCACGCACCTGCTCCATGCCGCCCTGCATGAGGTTTTGGGCAAACACGCCCGACAGGCAGGTTCTCTTGTAGCTCCTGACAGGCTGCGGTTTGACTTCAATCATCCCCAGGCAATGACACAAAAGGAGATACTGGCGGTAGAAGCTCAGGTGAACCAGGCAATCCTCGCAAATTATGAGCTTAATATCACGCAAAAACCGCTTCAAGAAGCCATTGAAGAAGGCGCAATGGCCCTTTTTGGTGAAAAATATGATGCGGTCGTGCGTACAATCACCATAGGCGAGGGTGACCCATTGTCTTATGAATTATGCGGTGGAACCCATGTTGATGAAACAGGGGATATCGGGTTATTCCTAATCACCTATGAAGGCAGCATCGCCTCAGGAGTCCGGCGCATCGAAGCGGTTACCGGCTGGGATGCTTATCAATATGCTCGTGGGCGCTTGAATATCCTCGATAATGTGGACCGTTTCCTCGGCACTTCACCTCAAGAATTATTACCAAAGGTCACAAACCTTTCAGGTTCACTGACAGCTGCGCAAAAAGAAATCGAAAACTTGCGTACACAAGCTGTATCCAGTGATTTTGAAAATAAACTTGATAATGCTGAAGTAGTTGATGGTATCACTGTTCTGAAAATCATCTTGCCAAACGCAAGTATGGAGTCTTTAAGGGAAATGGCGGATAGATTCCGACAAAGATACGAAACAGGCGTTGCGCTTCTGGTATCTATTCAAAATGAAAAGCCAATCCTGATTGCTACAGTAACAGAAGATCTAACAAAACAAGGGCTGCATGCGGGCAACCTGGTCAAACAGGTCGCAGCAGTTGTGGGAGGTGGAGGTGGTGGACGACCAACCCTCGCTCAAGCCGGTGGCAAGGATGCGTCAAAATTAACTGAATCCCTTGACCAAGTCAATGTATATATCCGAAATAACTTGAAGTGAGGAATAAAATCCCACGATAATTTTCAGGCTGGTTCATGATCAGGCCTTAATGCAGCTCAATAGTTATAATAAGAAAATATGGACAAAGTAACCCCGCTTCGAAGACAATATTTAGATATCAAAGGCCAATACCCGGATGCGATCGTGTTTTTTCGCCTGGGAGATTTCTATGAGACCTTTGATGAAGACGCAAAGACCACCTCCCGGGAATTGGATATCGTCCTTACTTCTCGACCTGTGTCCAAAGGGGTACGTGTCCCTATGGCTGGGATCCCGCACCATGCTGCAAACAACTACCTTTCCCGACTGATTGACAAAGGTTACCACGTTGCTATCTGCGAACAGGTTTCGGATGAACCTGAAGACGGTCTGGTTCCCCGTAAAGTTGTACGGGTGGTCACACCTGGCACGGTGATAGAACCTGACTTACTCCAGCATCATCATAATAATTATCTGGCAACAGCCTTCTATCAGGACAATCGCGCTGGAGTCGCCTACGTGGACATTTCCACCGGGGAATTCGCGGCTGTTGAAATCTCTGGAAAGGACATTCAAACTCAAATCCGTTCAGAATTCTTCCGGATAAATCCTTCCGAAATCCTTTGGCCTGAATCCTTACCTCAAATCGATGGGTTGCCTGGTTTCATATCAGCCTATGAAAGCTGGCATTATGAACTGGGGCGCTGTACGGATAACCTCCTGGAGCACTTTAGTGTGAGCACACTGGATGGCTTCGGCTTACGCGGGAAACCGATGGCTATCCGTACTGCCGGAGCGATATTGGCGTACCTTGAGGATACGCAGCGTCAATCCATAAAACTGCTGAATTCTGTGAGCACCTATACGCTGAACGAATTTATGGTGCTGGATGCTGAAACGCGCCGCAACCTCGAGCTAACCGAGACCATTCGCGGTAGGAAAACAACCGGATCTTTATTGGCAATTCTGGATCACACTAAGACCCCGATGGGCGGTCGCTTGCTTCATAAGTGGGTCAGTGAACCTTTGCTGGATGTTACTCAGATTGGGAAGCGCCTGGATGCTGTGGAATTTTTTTATACAAAGGGTCTTCTTCGCGCAGAAACGATTGATGCTTTAAATAGTTTTGATGACCTGGAACGGCTCACTAACCGAGTAATTTCCGGTCATGCCATTCCCAGGGATTTGGTAGCCATACGAGAAAATATTTCGCAATTACCCACTTTGAAAGTTATCTTCTCGAATGAATCTACTGAACTTAATGAAACACTAGCAAAAATTCATCAATGTGAGGGCCAGCTTGCCTTACTAAACGCTGCTATACAGGACGATCCCCCTGCGACATTGGCGAAAATCGGCATCATTCGAAAAGGATTTTCATCTGAACTGGATAACGTATTGGACTCCTCGCAGCATGCCCGTGAGTGGATAGCAGATTTGGAAAAAAAGGAAAAAGAACGTACCGGGATCAAACCCCTCAAAGTGAGTTACAACAAGGTCTATGGATACTATATTGAAGTAACCAAATCTAATACGGATCTTGTACCTGAGGAATATATTCGCAAACAAACCCTGGTCAATGCGGAAAGATACATAACCCCAGAATTAAAAGAGTACGAAACGTTGGTTCTTAATGCAGAAGAACAAATCCATGCCATCGAAAGCAGAGTCTTTACTCAAGTTTGCATTGAACTGGCTGAAGGATCAAAATACTTACTAGAGACAGCTCGAGGTTTAGCAGAACTAGACGCTTTCGTCTCGTTAGCAGAAGCTGCAGCCCTGAATGGCTATCATCGACCGGAGGTCGTGGAGGAAAAATGTTTACACATCAGCAACGGTCGTCATCCAGTTGTTGAAAAACTGCGCACATCAGAGCGATTTGTGCCTAACGATGCCATCATGGATGAAGATGAAATAATTCGCATTATTACTGGGCCAAATATGAGCGGGAAGTCCACCTTTTTGAGGCAGGTGGCATTGATTGTGCTCATGGCGCAAATGGGATCCTTTATTCCTGCTGAAAAAGCGACAATTGGCCTGGTAGACCGCATCTTCACCCGGATTGGTGCTCAAGATGAGATCTATGCCGGTCAATCCACTTTTATGGTCGAAATGATCGAAGCTGCCAATATCCTGCATCATGCCACATCACGCAGCTTGCTGATCCTGGATGAAATCGGGCGAGGCACCAGCACATATGATGGGGTTTCGATAGCCTGGGCTATGGTTGAATACATTCACAGCCATCCAGATTTGAAGTCATATACCTTGTTCGCGACGCATTATCACGAGTTAACACAGCTGGCAGAGCTGTTCCCAGGGGTGCAAAATTATAATGTCGCCGTATCAGAATCTGACGGTAAGGTCGTATTTATGCACAAGATCATCCCGGGCGGCGCCGATCGATCGTACGGTATTCACGTCGCACAAATCGCTGGCATTCCAAAACCAGTCATACAGCGCGCCAATGAAATCTTGCAGCAATTGGAAAAATCTTCCGGGACAACACTGGAACTAGAAAAAACAACCAAGCAGCAGCTGTCCCTCTTCCCAGAAAACAATGCCCTCATCGAAGCCTTTGATGCACTCGACATTAACAGTCTGACACCAATTGAAGCACTTAATCTGCTCTACGAGTGGAAACGCCGATATTTCAGTGATGATTGAAGGTCATCAACTTATCATTTATCAGCCAACGTAATCACACACCCAAAGCAATCTAATCACCCAGGTATGTTTTGGTATTTTCAAATCGGGATGTTCAGAAAATTAGATGCAAATAACATAAACATAAATCAACAAGAAAACCTGAGATAACCCCTCATTGGAATTCCCCTCAATCAATTAAGATTCTTCTTCTTCATTCAAATCGAAATCCCTAACTGCCAGATGCGTGAAGTCATTCAATCCCCATACCACCCATTTGTGATAGTCTGGGTCATAATAAACTGTTGAAAACGCCGTGTTCACAAACCGA
>JAYELT010000007.1:0-16612 GCA_034717715.1 Chloroflexota bacterium
ATCCATACCGGAGAAATACGCCTGGCGCACAAAGAAACTCTCGCCATTGTAGTCATCGTCGATAAACCAGCAGGCAATTTCATTCGGTGTGGATGAGCGGATCTCGCCGGTGGTCGGGTCAAAGATATCCACGCCGCGAAGCTTAACGACCAGTTTATCTGCAGCCATGCAAAATCGTTGGCCCAAGGCAGCGGAAATACTTCTAGAAGCAAAAGAGGATATCCTGGTTTACAAAACCTTTCCGTAAAAGCATCACCGATCCATTCACTCCGTCAATCCGCTTGAATCGTGAGATCAGGCGGAGAGAACGAGTTGTAGGTGTATGCTAGAGAGGTAAAACGAGATCGCCACGTCACCGCATCCGGCGGATCCTCACTATGACAAAATGCTTTCCTAATGCCTAATGACCTGATCCCCTCATCACTAACGGCTTACAATTCTTCAACCTCCGCATTTCTTCGACATCGTTTATATTATGAAATGCAGTTCACATCTTTTTGATGTTCGTGAGCGCTTATTATAATATAATTACGGTAACGCTTGTAGGACCAAAAATATATCACGAATAATCCGGGAGGAGAGACGGGGATCATTTCATTGATCGATTATTAACACATCTTGTGTTTGTGGTACATCGAATTTATTTGAGGTGATTTTTTAGCGCATTCTTTATCGGTTGACTCTTAATCAGTGGGTTCAGCTTTCTATAGAATTGATTGTCTATTAAGGTCCTAGCCTCAATTCAAGGAGAAGCGGATTGAACAAGGCAGGGGAGAATTTCGACCAAGTAGATAAGTACAACTTAATCTTACTCGTCATTTGGCTTTACAAAATATGTTGGGTTTGTTGAATTATTGGATTAAAGGTCAGAGAGGTCGACAAGACCGAATTTGATGGAAGCAACGGCGGCCTGCGTACGGGACGAAACACCGAGTTTACTGAAGATACCGCGGGTATAGTTGCGGACAGTTCCCTCTGAAAGGAAGAGACGCTCGGCGATATCTGCATTGGAAAAGCCCTGTGCAATCAATTTAAGAACTTCCATTTCGCGCTCGCTAAGTTTGAAATGGCGGTTGCTTTTTGCAGTTTGCGGAACAGAGGCAGCTTTGTTTATCACTTTCCTGGTAATCTTGGGGTCAATGTAAGATTTTCCTTTGGCTGTACCTTTGATCGCGGCGATGATCTGTTCAGGCGGGAGGTCTTTGAGTAGGTAGCCCTCCGCACCGGCGCCAAGTGCATCGAAAATCCATTCGTCGTCGTCGTATGTGGTGAGAACAAGGACATGGACATCCGGGTATTCCAAACGCAATTTTCGGGTCGTAAGAATACCATTCATGATAGGCATTTTTAGGTCAATAAGGACAATGTCTGGCATGTTTTGTTTGATCATTTCAAGCAACTCTTCGCCATTATGGGCAGCACCGAGAATCTCTATCTCAGAATCAGTTGATAGGATTTTACGCAAGCCCTCGGTTACAACGATCTGGTCGTCACAGAGAAAAACGCGAATCATCCTGTACCTCGAATTTGACAGTTATTTTTGTACCCCGCTTGGGATGGCTGGTAATCTTGAATTCTCCGCCGCTTTCAAGCATACGCTCACGCATACCACAGATGCCATGTTTATCCTCATTTACTGCTCTGGTATCAAAACCGCTTCCGTTATCTTCCAGATTGCAGATTAACACGTTCGTCTTGTGTTTCAAGGAAAAGTTTATCTTTGTCGCTGATGCATGACGCAGGATGTTTTCGACCCCTTCCTGCGCGATGCGGTAGATGTTTTGTTCAATGTCTGCTGGAATATCAGGCATTGGGTCAGGCAGGTCTAGATCGGTTTCTATGTGCGCGCGTGAACCAGCATCCTCCATTAGATATATAAGTGCATGCTGTAAACCGAGGTCATCAAGATGCTTGGAGCGTAAATCTTTTAGCGCACGGCGGGTTTCAGCCAGTCCTTCACGGGCATTGATGATCATATCTGTAAGGGCCGCATCCATCTCGCTTTTAACCGCAGGTGGTGAAAGCTTAAGTGCTTCCAGGGTAAGGATTTGGCTGCTGAGAGTGTGAGCGAGGGTGTCATGCAGCTCGCGGGCGAGGCGGTTGCGTTCGTGACTAATCGCTAATTCTTCCACTGTCTCCGCATGGCGGCCGAGTTGTAAGTTAGCCTGTATGAGTTTTCGGCGCTGACTGCGCTGTGTATCCATGAGAAGTCCAACAATCACACCTACAGTTCCAAAGGCAATGGTGCGTAGGATTGGCACACCCAGTAATTGCATGGTCTCTGCTGAAAGGGAATCAATTCGCATGACGATGAACGGAAGGTCATAAAAAGAGATCAGAAGGATAAAGACAAGCGCGACTTTATATCCATACTGCCAAGCGATCAATGTAGAAGGAACGACGAGAATAGGAAAAAGATACCAACTGCGAAAAACAATGTCTGAAACTTGATCACCAAGAGGGAAAGGCCAAAAATACGTCATGGAATACATGGGAATAAGGGTGGCGATGAGGATGGCTATTGGAAAATAGAATTCTCCCAGTTTTTTCTCCAACCAAATCCAGGATAGGTAACCAAAAAGGATTGCGAAGGTTCCTGGATTGATATAAAACAAGATGAAAGATGAAGAATATAGAGTGCGTGTGATCCAAACTGTATAAGCAAAGAACGCCAGGAAATAAACAAAGACAAAGCCACAATATCCACGGAAGATCTTATTCAACCCGATTTCGGTTTTTCGCTGCGCCATGTAATTATCATAACACTATGAGCAATGATTATCGTAGATGACACACGTAATATATGAATATGACAAATGCCATTTAATCCTATGGCATTTAGACAAAGTGATATGTTGAAAAACACCTTTAGGTTGAGAAGTGTATTCTGTATGATTAGTGTTGCATTATGAAAACGCCAATTTTACAAACTAAGCAGCTAAGCAAACAATACCGCTCGCAGGGGGATCGTTGGGCGATTCGAGATTTTAATTTATTGGTAGAGCCGGGTAAGCTGTATGGTTTGATTGGGCCTGACGGAGCAGGTAAATCAACAACGCTGCGGATATTAGGGACGGTGATTGAACCGACCAGTGGTGAAGTATGGGTAAATGGTTACAACGCATGTGATGATCCAGAAAAGATCAGGCCGCATATCGGCTATATGCCACAGTTATTCAGTTTATATCCAGATCTTACTGTGAAGGAGAATTTGGATTTCTTCTCTCACATTAATCAAGTTCCGAAATTTGAAAAACAAACCCGAATTGAAAAAATGCTGGCTTTTACAAACCTGGCTGATTTCACCGATCGCCGCGCAAGAAATCTTTCAGGCGGGATGAAGAAAAAATTAGTGTTAGCGTGTTCATTAATCCATAACCCACGGATCTTGATATTGGATGAACCCTCAACCGGGGTTGATCCGGTTTCCCGTCGTGAATTATGGCGGATGCTTTCTGAGGTGGTTGACCAGGGAGTCACTGTGGTAGTAAGCACACCGTATATGGATGAGGCAGATCGGTGCAGTGAGATCACTATCTTATTTGAAGGAAAGGTTATTGCGCAGGGGCAACCGGCACAGTTGAAACAATCTTTGCCGTTTGACATGATCGAGGTTAAGTCAAAACCGAGGAAAACTGCATGTGAAGCGATTAAAAAACAAAAAAACGTAGTTGACTGGCGTCCAGTTGGGGATCGGTTGCGAATAGCAGTTGAAAAGGGGAATACAAAAAAAGTGCTGCAATCATTAGAAGAAACCTTGAAAAAAGGAAAAGCAGATATTCGTGTTTTGCGAAAGGCGAATCCTCTCATGGAAGATGTTTTTACCTACAAGGTAAAGATGTCGAGAAATTAATATGAATAATTATGAAAATGCGGTTGAAACAAACGGCATCACGAAAAAATTTGGCAGTTTTACAGCTGTGGATGCGGTGGATTTTTATATTGAGAAGGGTGAGATATTTGGTCTTTTGGGACCAAATGGTGCAGGCAAAACAACGTTGATCCGTATGCTGTGTGGGAACATGCAGCCAAGCGCAGGTAGAGCGACGGTAATGGGTTGGGATGTTAGCAGGAATTCTGAAGATATCAAACGAAATATCGGCTACATGTCGCAACGATTCGCATTATATAACGATCTATCGGCTTATGAGAATATCGCATTTTATGCATCTGTTTATGGTATACCTACCGCTGAACGAAGAGATCGAATTGCAGAATTGATCCAGATGGTGGGATTGAGAGAGTTTGAAAAGGTGCTTGCAAAGAATTTATCCGGTGCATGGCGACAAAGATTGGCGCTTACTTGCGCAATCGCACATAAACCATCTATGTTGTTCTTAGATGAAGCGACAGCTGGGGTTGATCCGATCTCGAGGCGAGAATTTTGGGACCTGATATATAAGATGACGGGCGAGGGTGTGAGTGTACTAGCAACAACACACTACATGGATGAAGCGGAATACTGCAATAAAGTGGGCCTGATTCTGGATGGAAAGATCATTTCAATTGCCAGCCCAGATTCGCTGAAAGAAAATCTAGAGGGTTATTTAGCCGTTATCGACTGCGATCGGCCGATGAAGGCAGAGGATGTACTGAAAGAACAAAAAGATGTACTGGACGCATCCATACACGGTGTTTTGGTGCATGCCCTTCTGAAAACTAAAAAAGTAAAGAATAGAGTGCAGAAAACTCTTATAGAAAATGGGATAGCTGTAAAGAAAATTGAATTTATCCAGCCATCACTTGAGGATGTATTTATCAGTACTGTAGAAGAGCAGCGCAAATTATCAAATACATTAATTGCAAATGGAGTTGGATAATGGAACGTTTGAAAGCAATCATAAAAAAAGAATTTCTGCATATCTTCCGAGATGCACGGACATTGGGCTTGATCATCTTATTACCGTCTTTGTTGTTGGTGATGCTAGGATATGGCGTGTCTGGAGAAAGCAAGGATTTTGAGATCGCTGTGGCAGACCTCTCGCAAACGGATGAGAGCCGACGCTATATCGAATATTACACTGCCGGAGATGATTTTTCTTATACATATAGTGTTTTTAGTGAAGATGAATTATTAGATTTAATCAATGCGGATAAAGTCAAAGCGGGCTTAATGATTCCGGAAAATTTTGGGCGAGCAGTAGCGACCAATGAACCGGTGCAAGTACAAATGTTTATCAATGGTTCCGTTGAACCGAGCACCTCACAAACTGTGCAGTTGAAATTAAACGCAATCAGCCAGGTGGCAGCACAGAATATTTTGATCAAAACGATTCAGATGCAGACGAATAGTATCAATATTTCTCTGCCGATCGATACAAGAATGAAGCTGCTTTATAACCCGAATGGGGACGGCAAACTGTATATGATCCCGGGGTTGATCCCGATTATTTTGCAGGTGCAAACTTTACTGCTCTCAGCACTGGCGATCGTGAAAGAACGCGAGCAAGGCACGATGGAACAGCTTGTTGTAACACCTATCAAATCCTGGGAGTTAATGCTCGGGAAGATCATTCCATATTTAGTTGTTACGCTTTTCAACACTCTTGCATTAATCTGGTTAGGTGGCTTAATCTTCGGTGTGGAAGTGGTTGGAAGTTATTGGCAGCTTGTAGGTTTGAGCATGATCTTTAGCTTGGGGTCGCTTGGTATGGGTGTGTTGATCTCGAATTTATCTGAATCACAAATGCAAGCGATGTATTTAGCTGTGTTCATTGTATTGATCCCTGCGATCATACTTTCGGGTTTGATGCTTTCACGTGATGGCATGCCAGCGTTTACGTATTGGTTTGGAGAATTTATGCCAGTTACGCATTTCTTAGAGATTACGCGCGGCATCATGCTGAAAGGTGTTGACTCAAGGATCCTGTGGGGGTCGATTAGACCGATGATCGCACTGAGCATTGTTTATTTCTTAGCCAGTGTTTTTACTTTCAAAAAGAGACTATAAGAATAGTGAATAATGGAGATGTAACCATGGAAAAAAGAACGAAAATTTTTGGAATAATCCTTGTGACCGGACTATTGATCACGGCTTGCAGCGGAAATGGTGGAAATGGTGATGAAACATTAACCGCATCCGGTACTATATCAGCAATGAGTGTCAATGTCGCATCCGAGCTGGGCGGGAAGGTTTCCGCCGTCAATTTCGAAGAGGGTGGGAGTGTTGGTGCTGGTGATGTGCTGTTTGAAATCGACAGTGAATATATCCAGTCCCAATTAGATCAAGCGGCGGCTGCAGTAGAAACAGCTAAAGCAGCGCTGGCTACAGCTAAAGTTCAGGCAGAAAGCGCGAATTTACAGCTAGAATTTGCAATCCAGAATTCCCGTATTCAATTCGCGGATGTGCTGGCGGACGAGCAGCGGCAATCGCAACCGAGTAATTTTAATCTTCCTGTATGGTATTTTACACGCGAAGAGGAAATCGAAAACGCTAAAGCGTTAATGGAATTAACAGCGGAAGAGCTGGCGAAAGAGGAAAACAATCTTGAAGATGTGCTGGCTGACATAGTGAACAGTGAGTTCATCGAATTGGAGAAAGAACTGGCAACAGCGCAAGCTGAATATTTAGTAAACGACGCGGCGTTGGATACGGTTTCTCGCGCGACAGAGAATGCTGAATTGAAAGATATCGCACAAGATAAATTTGATCTTAGTGAGACTAAATTAGATGATGTACAAAAACGTTATGAACAGGCTGTAGATACTGATGAGGGTGAAGAAGTATTAGAAGCACGCGCTTCAATCGGTGTTGCGCAAGCAACATATGATGAAGCTGTCGATTATTGGATGTCTTTCTTTATTGGCGACGATGCACTGCAGGTACAGATAGCTATAACTAGTGTGGAATTGGCAGAAAAAAATGTTGAACAGGCAAAGGCAGGACTGGCGCAGGCACAAGCAGCAGTAACATCAGTTGAGATCCAGTTGGAAAAGGCGGCAGTGATTGCACCGATTTCAGGCGATATATTTGCGCAGAATATTGAAGTTGGCGAACTGATCGGGGCTGGTGGTGTTGTCATGACGATTGGGAATATCGATGAGGTCAACCTGACTATATATATCCCAGAGGATGAATACGGACGAGTGAGCTTAGATCAGGATGTTAAAGTATTTGTGGATTCTTTCCCGGAGATGACTTATATGGGTACGGTCACATACATTTCTGATGCGGCCGAATTCACACCCAGCAACGTTCAGACTGTAGAAGGGCGGAAATCAACCGTATTCGCGGTTGAGATCACGATAGAAAATGATAGTCATGACTTAAAACCTGGAATGCCGGCGGATGTGAATTTTATTTTTGATTGATTTGTTAAAGAATATTTTAATTAAAAGTATGGATCAATTCTATAACGGCAAGATTATAGTTGGAGAAGACGGCGTGGAAATTCACATGGAATAGATAGGACGGGGAAGGAAGTAGAGACCTCCACAGATTTACAAAACGAATACGAAAACGAAAAAATTGGGCATTGAAAGGATACTTATGAAAAAATACACAATTCCTTACCGAGAAGCGGATCATGGTGATTTTAATGCGGAATGGTTACCCCACAAAAAAGTGTCTGGTTGGTGGTATATGACAGGTTATTTCTCTGCTCTCGAACATCCCGAATACCTTTACTCTTACCAGTACACCTTGTTGCGTGCCAGGATCTTTGGAATCACTGGAACGATTCTGCAGTTAGCTTTTACTGATTTCCAAACAGGCTCGCACTATTTTAAGCAAAGGTTCAGTTTCCGAGGGAAAAAAGTTTTTACCGACAAAAATAACATTCAATTCCCTCCACTCGTTTATTTACAGCGACAGGATAAGGACATGAGCCTGACAGTTAATACAGATGAATTTTCATTGAACTTCAAACTGGGTTATGGCAAAGGCGCTTTCTGGCATGGCGACGACGGTGTTTTGGTCATGGGGGAGCCGGAAGATCCTATTCAACGAACGGTCTATTACTCCTATACTAATATGCCAACCACTGGAGAATTGGTTCTGTATGACTCAACAGAAGAAAAAAAGACATTGCAAGTGATTGGAAAATCGTGGTTTGATCGGCAGTGGGGTCCCTATCGCTTGGTTGAGCCTGCCACTCATTGGGAATGGTTCTCTCTGCGCTTCTTTGACAACGAAGAAGTGATGCTCTTTGCCTTTCCACAGCACCCTTATCAAGATGGAACTTATATCGACAAGGCGGGTAATCGGAAATTAGTTCGTGATTACAAATATACACCAAAAGAATTCGTTGAAGCGGATGGATTTATCTTTTCAAATGGTTGGGATTTGGTATTGCCTGGTATTAAGGAAGAACGATATCAGATACGTCCCATCATGGATGGACAAATGAACTTAGCCTATTTCGAATTGCTAGCAGAGATCATTAATCCTGGAGGTGAGCGCGTGGGATACTGCTTCGTAGAACTCTTGCCAGGGGTGAGAAATCCGGGTAAGAAACCCAGCTTCAAGAAACTCTTAGTGCGCGTATAAGCCAGGCTACACAAATACCCCCATACCACCTGCCAGACAACTTCGCCCCCACTTGGATAGTCATGAAGATTACGAGGGTGTTTGCCACAATCGGGTTGGTGCATGACTAGACCGTGTTCGGGGTAAAGGGCAACCCAACCTTGACTAAGTTAATATTAACCCAAACTCTCTAAAAACACCTTTAATTATTCGATAAGTAATGTGTCAAGTTGCCCTTCCTTCTTAAAAAAATGGTGCACCCGTGGTACAACCTGAGTAGAAACAATAGACACAGTAGACGTTTTTACACCTGCTTTTTTCACTCTATAGACATAATAGAGACTATATACACAATAGAGTGATTAGAAGATAACTCTTAATCGTGTTTGTTTGATCAAATACCTCAATTCGAAAAGGAGAATTAGTTATGACAGAAACAGCTCAGCCCTTGATTGAACGGGCAAATGCCTTGATCAAATCCGATCAATTACGCCCAAAAGCCAAAGCTTTTTTGCTGCTGAAACTCAGCCAAATCCATGCGCTGCTGTCCTCAGAGAAAGCAGATGAGTACTGGCAGCTGTTGCAATCCCAGCAGCGGCATCTGGTAAATGAGGACAAGACGCTGATGGAGACCATTCGCCCAATGCTCGAAGAGGAAGAGGATCCAACCAAAGGCTTTGCCGGGGAGAAGATCGCTGAGATCAAATCAAAAATAAAACAGCCGGGCTTAACCGAAGGGGAGATCAGGGAATTCCTGGAAGAAAAAACAGAAGAAGTCAAAAAGCGCTTCTGGCCTGCTGGTAAGCAAGCCGTCTGGCAGCAACTGGTCCAGGTTTGGAAGGTTATCGACCGCAAACAGGCACTGGCATTGACAGCCAAACTTTCAAATCCCAAACGACTGATGCAAGTCCGCCGGATGAACCGGGAGAATACGCTGAGTGTGGAAGAATGGTATCGGTTTGTAGACGAGAATTCCAAGAATGAAGCGGTCCGTATCATTACCGCCATTCTCGATGACCCACAACCCAGGCTCACCATCCCCGGTGATCTTGTGGTGCCTGTTGTCTCCGGTTTGGTCAGCAAGATGACATCAGCAACCCAACTTAAGAATACCCTTGATCAAATCAATAAATTTTTAACGCTGGTAGCTACGAAAGATTCTCACGCGGAGGTTCTTGAGGCCCTCAAGAAGTCTGCAAAAACGCTTGCCAATGCGCCAGCACTTGCCAATCAGTGGCCGGAAAAATTCCAAGCCGCGCTCAACCTGGTCATCCTGGGTACCAATTTAGGCGTGATCAATGAAGCAACAGCCAGCAGTTTTGCTCAGAATCTACCCCGTCATATGGTCGATTTTAGTTTGGCTTCTTGCTATGGATTATTTTCAAACGCAGAAAACCTACAAGCGAACCTTTCTGAAGTGATCAAAACCGTCTCACAAAAAGATCTTGCTGAAGATTGGTTCCTGGTGTTGGTGACACAACGTGGATTTGGTGAGCAAGCGTACGATCTGGCATCAGAATCGCCTAGAAAGCCGCAGTTGTTACCCCGCATCTGCCGGGCATGGCTGTCCAACCATCCTCAGGCTGCAACTGTAAAGATTAAACCAGAAGATATCAAGGATGACCTGATCGCACAGATACTCTTCCGAACCGACAAGAGTGAACGCGTCGCTTTCCTTCGTGAGATCACCCAACAAGGAAACAAGTTTTTACCAGGTGGCATGTGGGTATCAAAGACGCATGAAGAAGAAAAGAAAGGCTTCTGGGGATCGCTATTAAGCTCAGGTAAAACCTTTGATCAAATCATCCAGGAGTATCTCAAACGCAATCCCCTTTACGCCAGTTACCGACGCAATACACCAGCTGCGCAGCAATTTGAAGAATTCCTTAGATTCTCCGGCCATGGGGAATATTCCTGCAACCGGCTCGATCCAATTTTGTTAGAAAGCATGATCATGTGGGCTGAAGAGCACCCACAGGAAGTCAAGCACGAATTGGATCAGATGTGGAAAGCGATTGAGCCAGATGATGATATCCTCAAATTGGACTTTCTACGCAATGCGATCTTTACCCGCTGCACCACGGTATTAGCTGCTGTTCCCGAGGTTTTAGAAGAAGTGTTCCTCACCTGGCTGAAGCGGAAACTGATTGATCACAGCATCGTATGGCAGTGGGGAAAAACCCAATATACGGTACGCTACCCGCCTACTGCCCTGGCGAGTATGTGCTTGCAAGGTGCCATTGCCACACAAAAGATTTCACCTGACCATCGGGACCAGTTAGTTGAATCTGCACTGACCAAGTATGATTCGAATGACCAGCTTAGCGAATTGGGTGCACAGCTCTACAATTCCGGCAAAGAAATTCTGGATATCGATCTGCCATGGAAGACCAAAACTTCCGTTTTGGATGGCTGGCAGCTGGGTATTGTCAAAAATGCAATCCCCGCCATTATTCAGGAGGTTGTTCAGAGCAATATGCCTTCTGAGCAAAGCTAAAATTTTTAAGTAGATAATCCCAGTGATTTTCCAATTACTGGGATTTTTTCTTTTCTATCCCTAAACTTTTTCATCTTGGGGCGGTTTTTGTCTTCCATTTTATCGTACGCACTCATTGTTACTTCCCTGCTTGAGGGAAAGTGTGACCTCAAAGCGGTCGAAAAAGGGTGAGAATCTTGTATGTGAAGCAATGTCCTAATGTAAATGCATAAAATACAGCAGAGAAAAGGCCCATCCAAAATAGCAAAAAAGAACTGAATCACAATGAAATCTTGAGGATGACAGGGTAAAGGAAAATCACATAATGAGAATACTTGCAGAACTGTTGAATCATCCCCAAATTAAACTCAGACACTCTGGCAAACTAACTAAAAATCCCTTTTTAGGACTTTTCCTTTTTGCTAAACGGCAGGACCTGTTAAGTTTATTTTGACATTGAAATTAATGTCATAATGATATAGAAATTTTGACTATTTATAATGGAGTAGTTAAAATAAAAAAACAACAACTTGATTAAGGAGAGAAACATGATGACACTTAAAGGAAAGAAAATATTGGTTCTTATAGGTCAGGGGTTTGAAGAGCTGGAGTTTTTTGTGCCGATTATGCGCATGCGGGAAGCCTATGCCGAGGTAGTGGTGGCAGGCGATAAAGCGGGTAAATCCTACTTTGGCAAACATGGCAACTGTATGGAGGGCAAAGCTGACATTGGCTTTGATGAGGTTAACCCAGAGGAGTTTGATGCAGTAATTGTGCCAGGTGGATGGGCCCCGGATAAGATCCGCCGTATTGCTTCCGTAAAAAAGATCGTCAAAGAGATGTACGATATGGGGAAGATTGTGGGTATGATCTGTCATGCTGGGTTGGTAGGGATCAGCGCCGGAATTGTAAAAGGACATGATGCAATAGGATCGGAAGGGATTAAGGATGATCTACTGAATGCAGGGGCGACGTGGCGGAATGAACCAGCCTTCCGCAGTGGAAATATTGTGTGGGGGCGCGTGGTGCCTGATATCCCAGATTTCTGCCGTGAAATGATTAAGTCTTTGCAAGATGCGTAAGCGTTGAAGAGATTAATTAATTTCCAGTTAAATATTTGATGGCTAAGTGAGTAAAGTAAGTATTTAAAGGTTGTGTCTAGAATCTTGTGTAAATGAAATTTCACTGGTGCCACCGCTCGTCAAATCTAATGGCTAGCTGGTTGAGGATCAGCAGCCAGTTTCGAATGGGAGCAGACCATTTTTTAGTGATATCCATCGTGGCCAAGTAAAGCAATTTGTGTACAGCCTTCCCCAGCTCTCGAGCAACTTCCTCTGCGCTAGGCATATGTTCTTGAATGCTTTTCTCGTTCTTTTTCATCCTGGGTTTTTCCTTTCTTTTTCTAAGCTTTTAGGATAAACCATTTGCACACTTTTTCCGATACTCTCGATTTTTTCTTTATTATCCCTAAACTTTTACATCTTGGGGCGTTTTTTGTCTTCCGTTTTATTGTACGCACTTATTGTTACTTCCCTGCTTGAGGGAAAGCGTGACCTCAACTGGTCGAAAAAGGGTGAGAATCTTGTATGTGAAGCAATCTCGCCTTTCCACATTTCTAATGAGATTGCCTCCCACTCTGCTTCGCTTCGGGGATGATGACGTTTCCGTTTTTAGTGAATTTTCGCGACGACAAAATTCCTTCCTGATCCCTCAATTCCCAATCCCTTATTGCCCTATCTCCCTACCACCCATCAATCTCACTCCGCAGCCCTTCAATCGTCACCTTAGCTTCACCCAGGTCCTCCAGCACCTGATCTGCCCGCGTCGTCTCTGCACGCACAAAGCGCGAATAAGGTGCGATGGCTTCCTCGATGCGTGCCACGCTGATCCGCATCTCCTTCTTGAATTCTGTGCTTAATGCGCTCACGAGGTTGGTACGCAGGTTCACCAGGCGCTCATGCAGGTCGCGCTTCGCTTTGCGCCGGCTGGCGGGGATGATGAAGAGACCCAACACAGCCACCAGGCTGGCTGCTACGATGCCGGTCACATCCGCAACCATGGTGGTCGCAAGGACGGTAATCAGCGTCCCCAGCCCAACCGCCCCCACTTCCATGGCCAGCGAAGCAGCCACTGCGTTTTGCGCATCAAAGGCGATCTTCTCGGTTTCAAGCTGCTTGTCATAGTTGCTCACGACACGCTCCGCCTCGCTCCCGATCGCATCCAGAAGCCGACCCCGGTCGTAGGTAAAACCGGCGATCAACCCATCACCAATGATGTGCTCCTTGTGTTCTCCCTGCCGATCTGCCAGGTAGGAGGTGACGGCTTTCCACTGGCGCAGGTCCGACGTCACCAGCCAATCGATCAGCTCATCCACCTTGCGCTCAACGCGTTTTGGGACGTCTGCAACCACTTCGCGGGTGAAATCCGCCTGCAGGTGGTCCTTCTTGATCAAATCCAGCACACGCACCAGCCGGAAATGTGATTCAAAGAATTCATCCCCGCGCTGTTCCATCTCGTAGAATATGTTTTCCACATCTGCCATATGCAGTTCAAATTCCTTACCCTTATCCTCCTGGTATATCACCTGCTGGTCTGCCACGGTTTGCAGCAGGGTCAGGTCTTTATCCATGAGCGTTCGCTGCTCCTTTGCGGACTGGTAATAACGCGACACCAGGTTAGCGGCAACGCCCAGAGGGTTCGAAAACTTAAGCCGGACCTGGCTGTTCTCGTCCAGTGTGTTCTGGATAAAGCCCTCAAGCGCAGCAAAACGGCTTGGTTCCCACAAGTCGGGTTCACCGTTCTTGGCACGCAGCGCCCACCTTGCACTGACAGGGAAGATCTCGGGCGTCACACCCAGCAGCGTTCGGGCATTTTCCCTTACAAAAGTCTCCACCTGGGTCAACTCATCTTCGTCCTGCAGTAAATCCACCTTGTTCAACACGATCACGACCTTCTTGCCCCAATCGCTAATTTGCTCCATAAACTGTCGTTCACTCTCCGTAAAAGGGCGATCGACCGAGGTGATGAACAGCACCAGGTCGGCGCGGGGAACAAAAAGCCGTGTCATCTCCTCATGCTGGCGGATGATGGCGTTCGTACCGGGGGTATCCACAATGCTGACCTCCGCGAGAAGCTCCACCGGCAGCAAGGTCACTTCATGGCCTTCTTCCACTGGACGGTGTTCTGCTTCCGGGCCAAAGCGGAGGATGTTGATCTGCGAGGTGGTCGGGGTGACTCCCTCCTTGAGCAGTTTTTCACCCAGCAAGGCATTGATCACAGCGCTCTTGCCGGCGTTGAATTCGCCAACTATCACCAGCAAGAACAGGTCATCCAGCTGTGAGATGGACCGCTCCAGCGTCTCAAGGTCAGCCTTATCTGCATCAAACCCCACCAGCTTGACCCGCAGATCCGTCAAGAAGCTGCGCTCGCGTTTTAGAACTATTTCCTGGACATCCGTTAATATCTTCATAGGCTGCACTCCTTTGGCTGATTATAGCACTTGGGAAAAAGATGGTGAATAGGATAAACGATAGCAGATCGTTAGTAGTTTGTAGCTAGTAACTGATAGGTGATAGCTGATAGCTTATTGCTGATTGCTGAGAATGATTACCTGATTTCCTAATACCCAATACCTGATGTCATAAAACCTGACCCTATTATCTCCATCAATCACTATTCCCCATTCACCCCTTTTCATGATAAACTATGAATTCTATGAAACACTAAATAAATCTTGAGAGGACCTTTTATGTGCGGCATTTTCGGCATCGTTACTGACCACGAACAACCCCTTGGGACCATCCTGACCGAGGCTGCCAAGCGGCTCACCTACCGTGGATACGACTCGGTTGGCGCAGCCACACTCAGCAGCGGGGAGATTGATCTGCGCAAGGACGTCGGCAAGGTGGATTCGGTCGCGGAAAAGTACAACTTCGCCGAGATGAGCGGCTCACGCGGCATCACCCAGCTCCGTTGGGCAACCTTCGGTAACCCCTCTCAGGTCAACGCACAGCCCCACCTCGATTCAGACGGTGACCTGGTCGGCGCGCACAATGGCAACGTGGTCAACAACATCGAGCTGCGCCAGGCATTTATCGCCGAGGGGATGACAGTACGCTCGGAAAACGACGGCGAATCCTGTGTGCACGCTGTGGAACGTTACGTAGACAAGGGGTTGGATCTCATCACTGCCATCCGCCGGGCGTACGAGGACCTGCAGGGGGATTACGCCTTCGTGATCGGCCAGGTGAATGACGATAAGTTGTATGCCATCAAGAAAGGATCAGGGCTGGTGATCGGCATCGGTGAAGACTTTACCTGCGTTTCCTCTGACCTGCCCTCCATATTGCCCCTCACCCGCAAGGTGATCCGCCTGGAAGATGGCGAAGTCATCACCCTGTGGGCGGATAGAGTTGAGCTGCATTCCGTGGAAGATGGATCATTGATCGAGCGGGAACCTGAAATAATCAAAGAGACGATGGCTGCTGTTCAAAAAGAAGGCTATGACCATTTCATGCTCAAGGAGATCCATGAACAGCCAATTGTAGCACGTGAGCTTTTACACCGGCTGGCGGGCGACCCAAGCCTGGTGGCTGATGTGTTGGAATGGATTGAAAAGGCCAGAAATGTTTACTTCATCGGCTGCGGTACGAGCTACCACGCCTGCCTGGCGGGTTCGGTCTATTTCTCGCAGCTTGCAGGGAAGGCAGCCATCCCCGTTCTGGCACCTCAATTTGCCCCCCAATATGCAAACGCCATCAACGAAACGGATGTGGGCATATTTGTCAGCCAATCGGGAGAGACCAAGGATGTGCTCAATGCACTGGAAGCCGCTCAATCCAAGGGGATGACATGCCTGGGAATGGCCAATGTGATTGGATCCACGCTGACACGCAAAACAGCAGCCTGGCTCCCGCTGGTGTGCGGCTACGAGATCAGCGTACCCGCCACCAAGACCTTCACCAACCAGGTGATCACCTTCCTCTACCTGGCTGCCCAACTGGGCAGGGTTGAGGAATTAGACTTCGCCCATTTACCAGATCTGATGTCCGAAACGATCGAATCAACTGATCCGCAGGTGCTGGCGCTGGTCCCCAAGGTCAACGCATGGAATGATCTGTACTGCTTGGGCTACGGACTCACCTACCCCATGGCACTGGAAGGCGCGCTCAAGCTGAAGGAAATTACCTACGCCCACTGCGAGGGGATGCTCTCAACCGAGTTTAAGCACGGCCCCCTCTCAGCTGTAACGGATGGCTTCCCGGTGCTGTTCGTGGCTGGTCCTGAGGATGTGCCCCTGATCATCAGCGGCATCAACGAGGTCACATGCCGTGGCGGTGAAGCGATCGCCATCGGGCAGGTAAATGCGCAGCTCAAAGCAAATACATCCGATATGATCACAATCCCTACATCAAACCCCACGTTTTCCTCTTTGCTGGCGGTACTGCCCCTGCAGCTGCTTTCATACCATATGGCAGTAGCGCGCGGCTATGACCCAGATTTCCCCCGCAACCTGAGCAAGACCCTCACAGTGGATTGAATTTTTCACAACACCCATTACAACTTATCTCTCACACCCGAATCTGAGGATACACCAGGTTGTTTTCAGTTTCCATAAGCCCAACCTTTAGGAAAGCTATGTAAAGGACAAACGAATAATCTTCCCTTTT
>JAYELT010000007.1:16712-20004 GCA_034717715.1 Chloroflexota bacterium
TTTCACAACACCCATTACAACTTATCTCTCACACCCGAATCTGAGGATACACCAGGTTGTTTTCAGTTTCCATAAGCCCAACCTTTAGGAAAGCTATGTAAAGGACAAACGAATAATCTTCCCTTTTCATACTGCGATATCAATTCCAGGGATCTATTTGTTCAGGAAATAGTTAGCGTGGGATCAAGGACCGCATTACGGTGTGAAGCAGTATCCCCAATGTCCCTGTGATGGGGATACCCAATTTCTTTGCTACCGCGCGAGCATCCACATCATCGCTAGCAAACACGCCTTTCCGCTTCCAAACTACGGCTATACAGGCACGTTAACCAGCTCCCAGGCTTCGTGAGAAACGATCGGCAAAGTCACGTTCCTCTTTGTCCAGGGTCAAGACAGGAAGTTGAATCCATATTCCACCCGGCAACAAACCCTCTTTGACCGTATTAAAATTCAATACAAATCAGGGTAATACCCAGTCGGAATATCCATTTCGATTGTCTAGCCCTTCAACAATTAGTATTGGCGTGTAATCAGGCTTATCTGCCCTATAAAGACCACTATCTGCAAAAAAGAGAACGGACTCTCCATCAGGTGTCCAGGTGACGGTGTAAACCGGTTCGTTGAAGATTTCTTTAGGTGGATTATCAATCGAGCCCAGCAAAGGACCAATCCAGAGCGCTTCACCTCCCCATGCAAGGTCTCGTGAACCAGGGGCAATAGCCGGGAAGACCTGGGCACCTGGCGGCATATCCAGGTCAAGATATTGACCCATTGAATCAACAGCAATTACCCCGGATGTAAGATCACTTAGGAACAGGATAAGCTCAGCTTCTTCGGACCAGATCCCTTGGGGTCCTGTATCATCAAGGAACTGGAAAGCACCACTGCCATTGGTTTGAACAATATAAAAACCAACCCCGTCTCCAGGCGCACATGTTCCATCGTTGCTGCTGAGAACAACAACATCCTTCAATGGATTTAGAGCAATCGCACGGAAGGATTCTGCCCATAAAATCGCACTTTCCTTGGTTTCAATATTGAAGGATCTCAGATTATTCATCCCGCACATCGGGTCCCAGCTGTAAACAATAAACGTCTGGTCATCAACCCACCCGATGATCCTCTCAGAACCGGATCCAGATGGATCATATAGAGATATTGCATCAGTCGTTTCCACCACGGATGCCCATATCCCGGTCATCGAAAACCCTGCACCCGTCCCAAACGTATCGACCCCGGTGTGAACGATATACTTGCCATCCGGTGACCAAACAGGTTGATATGCTTGAGATAGGCCGTCCGTCATGCGCGTTATTTCATAGCTGTCAAGGTCGTAAATATAGAGGTCAGATGTTGGTCCATCAATCGCGCCCATGAAAGCTAAAATGCGTCCATCGGGTGAGAATGCCAGGCTTTTTTGTTCGACGATGGCCCGCATCGCATCCATATCCGGATCACTGCTGAAGGATAAAAGCGGTGTTTCTGTGATTAGCGTTGGCCAGGGAAGTAGAGAAATCTTGAGTGTTGCATCAAAGCTTTCACCGACGAGATAGGCCAGGTATCCCCCCTGGGGAGAAACCAAGATTTGACGGGCCCAGGGCGAATTGACAGTGTCAAAATTAAATTGTTTTAATCCACTGCCATCAGGATTTATCGCGAACAGGCCCTCCGGTGTGGAGAATACCCACCATGGTCCATCATCAGAAAGAGGTTTGTCAGAAATCTCTTGCTCCTCAATGGGCGTATCAGATTCTGCTTCTTCCGTTGGGGGCTTATCATCAATTGGCCTCTTTGGGTTTTCTTCTAGCGTTGGAGTTTCCTTTGTTGGGGGTGTCTCCGTTACTGACAACAGGTCACAACTTGTCAATATTAACCCTAGAACGGTGAAGAAAATGAATAATCTTGCTTTCGTCATTTCTACCTCCTGCTGTGCCATTCGACTAATATATCTTATCATGTTTGAACTTGTCTGAAATCAAAGAATTTACTCTTTACCCAAAAGAATCCTAGCTTTATGAATCGATTACTCGGTACCAAACGAGAGCATAAGCTGACTCACGGCGCTAGCCCCTGTCATTGTTGAAATTGTAACCCATTCTTGTTTTTCGCGCCGCGCTCCATCCGATCGAAGTGAGGTCAGCTTCATGCAGGGTTAGCCAGCGCTTTCGCCTTCTGCTTCAACCTTACGCTCGTAATACTGCTGTTTTTTTCGATCCTCTTCTGCCTTTTCTTCTTTTCCCATATTCTCATGAGCTTTTGCGCGGGCTGCATATGCTCTAGCTACCCCTGGCCAATTCTCTATTGGCTCCAGTATTTCTAGAATTTGATCTGTTATTTCAATTATCTCGGATGGTTTTCTCTGGATTAGCCCGGCAGTTGCCAAGTCGGCTTGCAATATCCAATACCATCCTAATCCTTGTTTATGGTCATGGCTTTTTCCCCCTTCAAATAATTTGCGACTTTCTTCTATCAAATCTAAACCTTTTCCAACATCCCCTGTCACTATGTAGTTCGAGCCATTTGACATCAAACTTCTTGCCAACATGACTTCATCACCAGAGGCTATTGCCGCAACCATTTCCCGCTCACCAAGTGCGACTGCTTCTTCTGATTTTCCCTTTTGTCTCAGCAAGTTGCCTTGTCGCATTAGACAATAGGATAATACGCGCTGTTGTTCAGTATATGCGGATTCTCCCACTGTTACACCTAAGGTCTTAAGCTGAACTTCAGAGCAAAGATATATTTCTAGCGCTTCTTCTTTTTTCTCTTGAATCTCATATGACCATAATCCTTCTTCGATCTGGGTTTCAATTTCTTTGATTTTCTCCAAGATTTCATTCATTTTTTATCCTTGATCTTATGGCAACCCTGTCATTTTTTCCGCTGGCTAACGAAATGCGTAAGCTGCACGGCGGCTTTGACCCGAAACATTCTTTGTAAAGACCCAAACGCTAATTTTTCGCGACGCTTCCCCTCGTGGCAGAACCCCGTCAGCTTTATGTTGTACATATCGAAATAGATTGATATAAAAATTATCCGTGCAATTCTTTCCTCTTAATCCAAAAAGCTTCATCTGGTTTGATTACTAATACATCAATTGGTCCGCCAACAGTTTTTGCTCGAGGTTGAAACCTTATGGCATCAATTGTGGAACGAATAGCAAAAATGCAAAAATCAATAGCATCTTGAAGTGTAAAAAATTGCCAAGGTAATTGAAAATATGGTAATTTTTTCTCTAATTGACCTTTTGAGTCCAAAGTGCCAACATTCAGTATAAGACGAGTTAAAATAT
>JAYELT010000008.1:0-5691 GCA_034717715.1 Chloroflexota bacterium
AACTTACTAAAGCGGACATATGTTTTGTTGAAAATCGGTTGGATCTCAGGCCTCGAAAGTGCCTTGATTTTTCTCAGCCTATGGTAATCTTAATAAATCACTGTTGCACTTGATACTTGAATCTAGGTATATAATCAATTGAAAATTTATCTGAAATTATTATTGAATTAATTTGTTGATTAGTTACACAATCAACTCCTGCAATCGCAATTTCACCAACAGTTCCTATACATGAAACCATTACAGATCCTGCAGGCACAAAATTATTCTTTACAACTTCTAATCCCTTTTTTGATAAGTATCTTCCTGTTTTTCGTACAAATTTTCCGTTTTGTAAATCACCCGGTGTTACAAACGGAATATAGCTACCAAAATTTTCTTTATTTTTTGTTGGAGGTGTCTTACCAGTAATAATTTTTCCAACATCTTTTAATTTAAATAATTCATTAGAAGTCTTACCCCCCATAGACCAGCTCCTCCAGGTTCGCCCGGATCGCGGCTTCCAGCCTCTTGCTTTCAGCAAACTGCTCATAGAGCTGGTCAGTCAGACGCTGCATCTTTTCCTCGAAGGGTTCGTCATCTTCCTCCCTTTCGGGGATGCCCACATGGCGCCCGGGCGTCAGGATGTGGTTGTTCTCACGAATCTCCTCCGTGGTGGCTGCCTTGCAGAACCCAGGCACGTCTGCATAATCCTCTAAATCCGGTTCCCCGCGCCAGGCGTGGTAGGTGTTCGCGATCTTTGCAATATCCTCTTCGGTCAGCTCACGGTGGGTGCGGTCAACCATCGACCCCAGTTTACGGGCATCAATGAACAGCGTTTCCCCCCGCCGGTCGCGGAAGCCGCTGTTCTGCTTATCGCGTGCCAAAAACCACAAGCACACCGGGATCTGCGTGCTGTAAAAGAGCTGCCCGGGCAGGGCCACCATACAGTCCACCAGGTCCGCTTCAATGATGTTCTTGCGGATCTCTCCCTCGTTGCTGGTCTGGCTGGACATGGAGCCATTGGCCAGCACAAAGCCAACGACGCCGCGCGGGTTGAGGTGATAGATGAAGTGCTGCACCCAGGCGAAGTTGGCATTACCGTTTGGCGGTGTGCCGTAGGCCCAGCGGGGGTCATCCCCCAACCGGTCACCACCCCAATCGCTGTCGTTGAAGGGTGGATTGGCAAGCACGAAATCCGCTTTCAGGTCCGGGTGCAGGTCGTTGTGGAAGCTGTCAGCAAAGCTCTCGCCCAGGTCGGCATCAATCCCGCGGATTGCCAGGTTGATCTGCGCCAGTTTCCACGTGGTTGGGTTGGATTCCTGCCCGTAGATGGAAATGTCAGTGGTGCGTCCGCCGTGGGCCTGCACGAACTTTTCGGACTGCACGAACATCCCGCCCGAGCCGCAGCAGGGATCAAACACCCGCCCTTTGTAGGGTTCCAGCATGGCGACCAGCACGCGAACCACATGCGCCGGGGTGTAGAACTCCCCGCCGCCTTTACCTTCTGCGCTGGCAAAGCGGGACAGGAAATATTCATAAACACGACCCAGGACATCCTTTCCCTGGCTGGTCTTATCCCCCAGCCCGATCCCGCTGATCAGGTCCACCAGCTCACCCAGGCGGCGTTTGTCCAGAGCCGGACGGCCGTAATCCTTGGGCAGCACGCCCCGCAGGCGGGGGTTTTCTTTCTCAATCGCCACCATGGCTTCGTCAATCAGCTTGCCGATCTCGGGCTTTTTCGCCTGCGCCTGCAAAAAGGACCAGCGCGCTTTGGGCACCACCCAGAAAACGTTTTCAGCCAGGTATTCGTCGCGATCTTCCAGGTAGGTCTGCTTCTCATCCGGATCGGTTGTGTATATGAAGCTATCCGGGTTGTCTGTTTCCGCTAAGAGTTCCCCACGCCGGTTTTCAAAGGAATCGGAGATATATTTGAGGAAGATCAACCCCAGTACAACGTGCTTGTATTCCGAGGGGTCCATATGGCCGCGCAGCTTATCCGCTGCGCCCCAGAGTTTGTCTTCAAAGCCTACGTTTGCTGAAGTGTTGTTGTTCGCCATTGTGCTCCTTGGTTATCAGTCCCGCTTCACAAGGTCTATTGTAGCATAATTGAATTCGATGAATATTATCTAGAAAATGTTATTCTTCTTGTTCAGATATTGCTTCTGGTATATAGACTTGCTTTAGTGGCAGAATGCCTTTATATCGAGAATCTAATTTCTCATAATTATTTAAAATCAGGTCAATTAGGTCCTCACCGTCAATTAACCGTAGGTTAGTCTTCGAAGCAGCAAAAGAAATCGCTTGTGAAGTAAAACCACCAAGAGCGACAAACAGGCCGAATTCCTTTTCACCTATACTGCCAAATAATTGTGATACTTCAGGTCGTCCGATATTTGAATCGCTGCTTTTTACCTGGACTTTGATTATAGGTGGTTCGAATCCCAGCACATCCTTGTGCGCGACAATGTCAATCCCCCGATCCGGTCCAGGTGGGGATATTCTTGTATGGTAACCGATTTTTTCTAATAAATGGGCTACAAAATCCGCAAAAGGATGTCCCTTAAGCTCCTGAGAGAGTGTTTTTATTATAAAATCGTTTGTCGTTTGCTGAATATCTTCAATAACAAATGCGACTGTCTCATCTTCACTGGTCGAAACTAGTGCGGTTTTTCCTTCAAGCACTTCCAAAAACTCATCAGCATAATTCTTAACTTGGAAAAGAGTCATTGCTGATCCTATTTCATAAAGTGCGCCTTGTGAAAACTTTGTCCGTGGGAATGAATTTATCCAAGTTACTGTCCTTTGATTGCAGTAGTGAGATGATTTATGAGGAGCATATTCATATGTGCCAGTTATTCGGCCGATATGAACCATACGATCATCTTTTGAAGGATAAACAATAAAATCTTCAATCTTCATTACATGAACAAAGCGAAACAACATTCCAGCTTTGACCGGAATTGCTCCCTCCTTTGCCTTTGGGTATGTTTGCCTAAATGATTCCTTAAAGGATTCTCGATCTGACTTCAACCTGGATAAATCTCCCATTTCATCCCAACCAATAGCAACTCGTTTTTCTTTTAGAAACAAATCTTTCGCTTCACCTGCTTTCCCAGCATGGATTCCCCATATTGTTTTTTCCTCCATGTTTCCTCCAATTAAGTAATTTTTATTGATCTTAATTCTTTGTCTTAAGAATATTTTTATTTAATCAAGTAACATTCAGCACAAGATTTGATAGTCTACTTTATTATATAGCTTAATATGACTTATTAATTGAATTTATATAAGAAAATTCTTTTTCAATCATTTCCATATCTTCGTTAAATCTCTTCTTCCTCTCAAAGTTCATTCTATATATAACCACCAGGCTATGTTCTTCGGTGGGTGGGGTGAGATTTGAAATCAGTTATTAATCTTATTATGCTTTGGTATTTTTGATTTACAAATAGATAATTATTTCAAATAAACGTGCATAATGAGCAGACCTTAAGAAATGCCTGCATGGTAAATCAAGCTTGCAGCTGAGGTTTTCAATGGATCTTGGCGTCCGGGTTTACATGAATGAATAAATGATGCACACGTTCATAAAGAGGGAAATCTCGTTCAATCCTCAAGCAACTCTCCACTTCATTTATGATGGATTCCCATTCATCCCTGTTTTTCGGGCATGTCTGATCGTCATGTTTATCCCCCAAAAAGAAAATGAATAAAAGTCGTGTGGGTATAGTTGGTTGGCATTCTCTCATCAAGAAGTGCAATGCCGCTAAACGGTTGGCGTACTGGTAATAAGACCCAAGCCAGTGTTCAAGTGGTTGCGATACTGAGCAAAAAGCCCCCATGGTTTTCACCAGCGCCTGTTCAATATTTTCTTTACTGCGAGGGATGCTGGCCTGACACCCCCCACCTTTTTCTTCATGAATATGCGCCTTTGCCTCGACCAGCAGCCATTCATCACGCCCATTAATATTGATTTTGCCAACACCATCCCAATTCTGTGCATTGCCTGAATGCGGCCAGAAAGCATGCCACTGCCGCTGTACATCGGGGTTATCTATAAACTCGAGTCCAACCAGTTCTCTGTCCCTCTTCAAGGGGTCATTGATCTTAGAAAAATTAAAATCCAGCCATTCGAGGCGTTGGCCACCAATCAATTGCAGAATCTGTTCTGAGAAGTAGCTGCGATGATACCCAAGATACCTGAGCAGATGCCACTCGCTGCCATACCCATGACCAATCTTTCCCATCTTTTTCCTCCATTCAATAAATATGTCTGGGTTCTTATGTGTTTTTTTCTTTCTTCTTTTACCAGTACAAGGAAGAGGTAGGATATTTATATCATGTTAAAATGGCGAAAGGCACTTTTTAGATGCGCTACATGGTTCTTAGGGCATGGATTCAGACGTTTCTTACCCTTTCTGTTAGGTGCGATTCTCATTTGTAATCCGCATTGTTCTTTTACATCTGCAATCCAACATGTTTTTGGTGTGAAACCATACCTCTTCTTTACCCAAGATTGAATTTCCTTGTAGGTTGCCATTTTAACCTCTTTTGACCATATATTCTAAGATTGACATCATAATTTACTGTAAGGATTAGCAATCCTCAGCGGATATTCCATTCCGGTTTGAGGGAAGAAATGATATTGTCCTCTAGTCCTGCTGCAAGGTTGATTGGGATATCCTGGTACATTAGTGGAATATTTTGAACAAAGGCGTAAATCAAAACCTGAGAGCCATTTTTCAGGCAATTTCTTATTTTATCTCTGACCCGAATGTTCGTTCTTTGGGAAGGCCCACAATTCTTATATAAATAGATCCTCTTATGCAATGTTTGTATGGATTTTCCGATATACTTGACTTCTCCATCCACGATAAAGGCATATAGGATATCCTTCTCTTTGGAATACTTTGTCAATTCGAAGTTTAAATCATCATCATCCCAGAGCCATCGACCAGCTTGTTCAAATCCAAGTGAGATTAACTTTTTAAGCGATTCCCCATCGAATCTTGCGTGGTTACTTATTGGATGCTTAGGGGTTGCATTTGAACCATGAAGACCTTGTTTTGGTGCCTTAGTTGACCCAAACGGCTCTCCTTTTCTTAAATAATTGCCAATGCGACCATCACCTCGCTTTCTTCTAAATAATATATTTTGTCCTACCATTCTGTGGCAAAGTTGATTAGTATATTGTGGACCGGCATCATGACCTTCCAGTATATCGGTTATTTCTCTATCGGTTAACCCATCATTTTGCCTTAACAAATTTAAGATTCTTTCTCTTCTTGTCGCCATCTTTACCTCCTAAGAAAATGTTTCCTGGTAATTACAGTATAGAGCAAAAAAAGTGACTTGACAATTTATCTCTTCAAATGATTTGGTGTATACATGTATAGTCAAAATGATCTATATATAGGGGGTGTGTAACCCCAGATCTGGCTGTATTGTTCATTCGCATTTGCATTTTGGTGGGTTGATATACGCAACCTACCTACAGTTTATTCCTTACAAAAGAGAGATTGCCGCCTCACATCCTTCGGATGATCGTCGCAATGGCAGAATCCTTTGAGATTGCTTACCATTCCACTTTGCTCCCACCTCTCTTCGCTCCGTTTCGGGTGTTCCACTTTGCTCCAGGGACTTTGTCGCTGCGTTCGTAATGACAGAAAAAGGTGAGGTATGCCTCACCCCTACATCTTGTTTTCCAAT
>JAYELT010000009.1:0-19781 GCA_034717715.1 Chloroflexota bacterium
ATCAATGGATGCAGAGCCTGGGTGGATGGTTGCGAATGCCTATGTTGGGGATCACTGCACTCGGATATGAGGAATTTTTCATATTGCTTTTACCAACGCTCTATTGGTGTTTTGATCAGATGGTTGGTTTGCGGATGGGAATGGTTTTGTTATTGAGTAACACATTCAATACCTATTTTAAGTTCTTATTTCACAACCCAAGGCCATTTTGGATTAGTAACCATGTGAAGAGCTATTCTCATGAGACATCGTTTGGCTTGCCATCCGGTCATGCGCAAATTGCTGCTTCTGTTTGGGGTTGGCTGGCAATTGAGATTAAAAAACGCTGGTTCACCATCGTCGCCTTGATCTTAATTTTCCTGATAGGTATTTCAAGGATATATCTAGGTATTCACTTTCTATCCGATGTGCTTCTGGGGTGGCTGTTGGGTGGTTTGTTGGTGTGGGCTTTTTCTGTATGGAAAGAACCTGTTGGTCATTGGATTGCAAAACATTCTCTATTGGTGAAATTGATCCTGGTGTTTGTCAGCACACTTGTGATGATTTTTTTGATCTTAAGTGCTCGTTGGATAGTAGGCCCATGGACGATCGATAGTGCGTGGGCCTCCCGTGCAGGAGAAGTGGATCCTTATAACCTGGATGGCACTTTCACCCTCGCTGGAACCTGGTTTGGTATGCTCGCTGGGTTTGTGATTTTAAGCCAGTTAAAAGGCCATTTCCTGGCAAGTCAGGGGGGCTGGAAGCGGTTCGTAAGATTTGTGGTGGGATTAGCAGGTGTTTTTATCTTGTATTCTGGTTTGGGGCAAATCTTCCCTCGCAATGCGGATGTCATTAGTTTCGCACTGCGCTTTGTACGCTATACTCTGATCGGTTTGTGGGTTTCCTGGTTGGGGCCGGTTATTTTTGAGAGTATTGGTATTTTAGATTTCGAATCATAGATAGCTGACGTAAAGTCAGGAAAAATTCTGTTTTCCGGGCAAGCATATAGGAAAGTCTCAAGGAATAGATGCCCTGAGGGGTGTCTGAATAGAATTATTTTTCAATCGATCAGGTGGCTGTCATTCACAGATCGGGTTTTCTTTCGATGGGGGGTAATTCACTGCGAATCAAATAAAAGTGCAGGTGAGCGATATTCATCCATCATGAGTCCTTATGATCATGAAAGATATCCATGATTATGAACTGACTTGTCTGATATCAGGTAGAGGGTTTGGTTTTGGAGAGAAGGTGATTGTAGAAGGTTTTTATTTTTGGTTGTGTGGATGATTGGGCTGCTTTGGTTTCGATCAGGTCTTGATTATACACTGCAGCACTTTCCCGTAGGGCAGGCTGCTCAAGTGCGCGGAGGATGGCATTTGCCAGCCCATCTGGGTCATGGGGATTTACCAGCAAGCCATTCTTGCCGTCAATGATCCACTCGCGCATTGATTCAATATCTCCCACCACAGGAAAACAGCTGCAGGCCATTGCTTCCAGCAGTGTGTTGGGTGTGCCATCATGACTGCTGGGGGAAACATAAACGGCCGCTTCATTAAAAAGGGACCACAGGTGTCGCTGAGAGAGCTTGGGTAAAAGGTATATTTGGTCGTTAATTCCAAGAGTTATTATCAATTTATTTACTTGATCACTGCCAGCCAGGCTGGGACAAATGAAGATCGTTTCTGGGTAGCTTTCTAATACTTTGGGAATGGCTTTTATGAAAACATCCTGGTGGACGGAACCGGGACGTACGCCGCGTGGGTTAACAACCCAGGGTTTTGTTTCGGGGATGTTGAAGCTGTGGGGATTGAACCCCGTTGCCTTCTGGATTTCTACCAGGTTTACCCCCCCAGACCCTGGGACGACCAGGCTGGGTGCTGTGGAGTCAAACCCCCACATTTGAGCCAGCCGGATATCACGAAGGGTATCGGAAGTTAACCCATCTGTGCGTTTTAAACTCCGTCGGGTGAACCAACGCATTAAGAAGGAGCCCCTGGCGTGCAAGGTGAGGTCGTTCCCCCAGGTTGCTACTGATAGGGGAAATTCTTTCGGAGTCATACTGGCCAGCATTCCTTCAAAAGGGATCCGCAATGCATGCACCAGATCTGGTTGGATGGTTTCTACGATTTTTCGATACTTCCGAGCATACATGGGCAGGGTCAGCGGTCCAAGAACGTAACGTAACACTTGAAGGAGCGGTGTAAGGCGGCGCACCCAGGTTTCGCGTTTGCTTTTTTGGGATTGCCCCGATGTGGAACTTCCACCCGTACTAAAGCGGCTGAAGGCAACAGGAAGGATATAAAAATGATTGATGCTATCGGGAGGATCACAATTAAAAGTGGAGATCAGGCTGACTGTAAACCCTAGCGCATGAATATTTTTTATCCAACTTTTGGTGGTTGGGCTGCGTCCATCAGCGACGATCAGGATATGCTGTGCCATGAGATGCTCCTGTTAAGTGCTTCAATAAACACGGCTACCATTTGATCGAGATTGACTTCTTCTGAGACGATGCGATAGCTTTCCTTGCCCATCTCACGCAATCCCTCAATATTTGAGAGGGCTTCTTGCAAAGTGACCGTGAGAGCATGGATATCGTCAGGCGGGATCTGCCAGCCGTTTTCTGAGCGTACAAGATCCTCTTGTGTGCCATCTGCTTCTGCGGCAATAATTGGTAAGCCAAAACTCATGGCTTGTTGTACAGCCAACCCGCCTGTACCAGGCAGGACGAAGATGTCCGCTTCGCGAAATTGGGCTGCCAGGGCATCGTTGTAAAGCGCTCCTGTGAAAATTGTGTTGGGGAAATTATCTGCTGCCAATGTCTCTAAATTCGACCTGGCTGGTCCATCGCCCACGATAACCAGTTCTGGTTGAAGCGTCGGTGCTAAAGTCGAGCAGGCAATGATGAGGTTTTCGAGGTTCTTTCTTTCCTGCAGGCGTCCCACAAATAGTACCCGGGATTTTTCTCCTGCTGATCTTATTGGACGTTCTGGATATGGGTGAGCTGGTGGTGGTGTGACAGCATTGATGGCTGTAAAGATATTTTCTTGTGGAAACCCCAGCTGTGCATATTCTGAGGCCCCGGCTTGGCTGTAAGTGATCATGGCATCAAATTGATTAATAATTTGCCGCCGTCGGCTAACTCGAAAACCTTTAAATAGCCCCGAAGGGGAAGGGGCACCCAGCCCCCAACCGATCACCGGACGGTCTCTTTTGTGCATCCAATGGGCAGCGGATTGTGACCGGATATATCTCGGATTGGCTTCGATGATGAGGACATCAGGATCCAACGAGGTCAACCAGTCCATCAGGCCAATTTGGAAGCAGAGGTAAAGACCATTTTTGAAGATATGCAGGTTCTTTCCATGTGTCAGATCGGCATGATCGAGATGAGATACAGACTTGATCATTTCTTCTGGTCTTGGACTTCCAGCGAATATCCCTAAGCCACCTTCACAAGCAATCCCCAGAGCGTTAAAGAAAGGCGCCCGGTATTTCGGGAGCACACGCTGTACCAAGCCAACTTTCCCAGAAAACTTTATCATCATCTCTCCAGAGCGCGTAAATAAGATTCAACCATGGCATACAGATCAAAGGTGGATTGGGCTCTTTTGCGGGCACGCTGCCGATAGGTGGGATTATTCTTAATGATTTCAACTGCGGCTGATGCCAAGGGGGGAATGACGGGGTTTTCTAACTGCCAGTAATCCGAGCCATAGGGAACCACGCACCCCGCACCTTTTTGAACTAATTCTGACAGTGCACCTGTGTCATATGCCAGGACTGGCAGGCCGCACGCCATAGCTTCAATAACGCTGTTCGGACACGCTGCATTGATATCTGTGCTAAAAAGGAAATGAGCACTCCGGTCAATCTCTGGGATTGCTTCACGGGGGACGACTCCCCGCCAGGTGATCCAAAGATCAGGTGCAGAGGAATGCGCTATGGCTTTTAATGCGTCACTGACGTCGGCAACTACCATCAACTCAATTGTGCGAGAGGATGTTTGTTTTATTTGCTTGGCCAGTCTAAGTGCTGTCTCCAAGCCCCTGGCATTTGCACCGTCCAGATGTCCTTCAACAAGCAGGATCCTTATGTGGTCGTTGGGGGGTGTTTCTGGCCCTTGTGGAGTATAGGCAGTAAGGTCCACGCCGTTATACACAACCGAATGGCTTGCTTTGGTTTCACCATGTTCCCTGATCCACCAATCACGGCTGAAATTACTTTGATAAACGATATGATCGGCAAGGTGGCGGCGGATGAATGCCAGGAGCCAATTGTTGACCTCAGCTCGCATGTATGGTCGGAATGATGTATTTTCAACTTTATGCATCCAATTCATTCCATCCAGGCGCTGAACGATCGCCACCCCCCGTCTTTTTGCCCGCCAAAGCTCCCACAACTGTCGGGTACCGCCGATCACGAGGATGACATGATTGTTTGGATTGTTAGTGTCAAAGCTGTAAGGGATCTTCCTGGCCGCCAGTCCCTGGATCAACTTAGCTTGAAAGGACACCATACCGCCCAAACCATCTAATTTTGGTACAAGGCAGATTTGTTGTTTCATAGCGGTTTAGGATGATTCCGCGGTCGTTTACCAACACAGCGTGCTGGTGAACCCGCCCAGATTTCATATTCCCCAGTGGACTCAAGCAGGACCGCGTTTGCGCCTACTACCGTGCCTTCTCCGACCTTAAGCACACCTTCTTTGCAGAGCACCTTGCAGCCTGGTGAAAGAATGACATCATCGCCAATTTCGACACCTTCAAATTTAGATTGTGTGGAAGGAAGGTAGATGTCAGCCCGGCCAATCGTGACCCCTTGATAGATGTGGACACGATCACCAATTTTGGCTTTGCTGTGTACCACAACACCATGACCGCCGTGTTCCAGTATGAAGCCTGGGCCGATCGGCACAGATGCAGGGATTTCTGAACCGAGTAATTTCAGCAGAAAATATGCTAATTTCCCGATCAAGGGTAGTTTTCGCGCATAAACCAGCCGTGTGTAAAAATCTTCGCCTCTCATTGATCCTGTCCCCATTTTATGAGGAGCGCGTTGACGATCCGCTCAGCAGAATGCCCATCCCCATAGGGGTTGATGGATCCTGCCATTGCTGCGTGTGCTTTGGGATCATCCAATAATCGCTTTGCAGCATTAAATATGCGCTCAGGGTTGGTTCCTACCAGTTTAAGCGTCCCAGCACTGATCCCTTCCTGGCGTTCGGTGCGGTCACGCAGCACCAGGGTCGGAACGCCCAAAGAAGGTGCTTCTTCCTGGATGCCTCCCGAGTCTGTCAGGATCAACGCAGCATGTTTCATCAGATGCACCAATGAGACGTAATCCAGTGGCTGCATAAGCAGGATGTTATCTACATCAGAGAGGCTCTCATAGACTGGTTTTTGAATGTTGGGATTGAGATGTACGGGATAGATGAGTGAGATCGAATCACAATAGTATTCGGCAAGTCGTTTGAGTGCCGCACAGATATCACGGATAGGTTTACCAAAACTCTCACGGCGATGCGCCGTTACGAGGATCAAACGCCTATGGTTTGAGGAAACCTCAGCTTGATCGAGAAGTCTTTTAACATGTATCGGCTCAGGCTGGGCAGCCACAATTTGGAGAGCATCAATGGCAGGATTGCCGGTCACTTTGATAATTTCGTCAGAGATTCCTTCGCGCAGTAAGTTTTGTCGATTGTTTTCAGTTGGGGCAAAATGAAGATCAGCAACTGCACCTGCCACACGCCGATTGATTTCCTCGGGGAAGGGCTGCCATTTATCAAATGTTCGCAAACCGGCTTCGACATGACCCACGTTGATGTGATGATAGTAACCTAATAACGCTGCTGCCATAACAGTTGTCGTATCCCCTTGGATCAACAACCAATCTGGCTGCACTTCTTTCACAACAGGATCAAGATCTGTGAATATTTTGGCGGTTAATTGTGCCAGGGTTTGGTCCGGCCGCATAAGATCAAGGTCAAAATCCGGGATGATGTTGAAGACATTAAGAACCTGATCCAGCATTTCTCGATGCTGTGCGGTAATGCATACACTGGTGTCAATCTTATTATGGTGTGCATGCAATGTCTGGATCACAGGTGCTAATTTTACAGCTTCAGGCCGAGTCCCGAAGATGACCATGACGATCAATTTCTGTTTCATATAAAATATTATACTTTAAGCTGGCACACAGCATGCGAAAATTGAAATAAATGAATCGGATTTCCGTTGGTTTTGCCACCGTTATGCTATACTTTACATAAATAAAGTGACGGTGCCAGAATTGAAATAGTTTATTGATCCGCTGGGATTTAAGGCTAAAGTTTGGTTTGCTGATGATTAACACAGGTCTTTTGAATTTACTGTTTTCTCGGATTATGGGCGTGAGGTTTCCTCATAGTAAGCCCCTATATATTGCTGAGGATCATATTGCACTGGTTGATATGTTTATGAATGAGGATATAGTCCATCAACTTTATGACGATATTCAGGAGGGGATGTGAATTGGTCAATTGTGGGTTGGATGGCGATTGGCCTTTCAGCATTGATGCTGGTTATCTTCTCTTTGCTTAGGAAAAAACCTGACACCTACTCATTAAGAAGATCAGTTTCAGCTGAGGGACTAATGAAAGCCCAAACTAATGCAATTGAGCGTGGTCAACCTCGATTGATCGCTATTGGAGATCAATATTGGTCACGTACTTATCCTGGGTTGGGGTTACACGCTTTGACCGCCCTGCCGATCCTTGCTGATGCCGAGAATATTGTGGATGGTGAGTTATCTGTTTCTGGTGGCGATGGCAGCCTGGTGGTGTTGGCGCGTCAGATCGTACAGAGTGATTATGTGAATGGTTTTTCAATGGAACTTTCTAACCCGAGAGTGAGAACAATATTGCCTGGACCTACTCAATTATCCTATTCTGTAGGTCTATTATATGAACTCGGGTTGCAAAAATATGGATCAATAGCCTTGTTTGGCAATTACGGTCCAGAAGCCATTTTATGGACTGAAGCAGTCCAATCAAGAGGTGGGTATGTCTTTGCAGCAGCAGGATCAATAATTTCACAAGCAGTGTTATTGTTCAATGTTCGCGATTTGGTGATTGGTGAAAGCGTTTTTTCAACAGCTGGTTTGTTGACGTCCAATGAGGTTGATCAAACCCGGTGGATGACAGAAGACATCTTGCGGGTGTTATTGATCCTGGGCCTGATTGCCGGTGTTATCATGAGGTTGGTGGGTGTTTTATGAAGAAGATTCTTCCCGGTATCATAGCATTGATCTCTGGTATCTTGATTTTAGCGGGATATTTTTTCCAAGATCGTTCTGGTGGACTTCTTGTTCTTCTCATCAATTGGGGGATCCTGCTGATCAGTGTTGCTGGGTTGGTCGGCATTGGATATTTATTACAGATGCATATTCACAGGTTGTTTCAGCACAAAAAAGGGAGGTTTTTCAGCATCATACTCCTGGTTTCATTCCTGATCACATTGATCCTGGGTTTTTTATTCTCACTGGAAAGTGCATTCTTTCGTGAGCTGATCTTAAACATTCAGATCCCTGTAGAGACCAGTTTACTCGCCCTTCTTGCTGTGATTTTGTTTTCAAGCAGTACCAGGTTAATTAAAACTCGTGGTTGGACACCCCTTTCGATCGGCTTCTTATGCAGCGCGATGGTGTTTTTATTTTTGGATTTAGGTTTCCTTCAAACAGGTACAGGAACCCTGGCAGCTGAATTGATCGTCCTTATCCGCCGCTTACCATTGGCAGGTGCGCGTGGAATACTGTTGGGGATGGCTTTGGGAGGTTTAATCGTTGGGCTGCGGGTCTTGCTGTTATTGGATCGTCCATTTGGTGAGGGAAAATGACGAAATTGATTTGCCCTGAGTGCAGCGCAGAGAATGACTCATCTGCGGAACACTGCTGTGAGTGCGGAGCTTCTCTGACCCTCGAAAATCTAATTGAAAGCTCAAAAGGTGAGGAAACTGATGGGGATGCATTAAATCGCGTATCTACAGCTGAAACTGATTTACCTGGTCTGCTACACGCATTGAAGCAAGATGGTGATGTTACTGATGAGCATGATGGGAGTGAACCCTCTCCTGCAGATGATGCATCCTTACCTGATTCCGAAGACAAAGAGGAAGACAGAATGTTGCCTGACTGGCTGAACCGGATTCGCCAGCGTGCGAGTGAGGAAGCAGATTCAGCTGGCGAGATCATACAAAAATTGTCAGCCGCCCAGGAAAATTTAGCCAAGGAGAAAAGGGAAAGCCATCATGAGGATTTTGCCTCCTGGATCCAAAATGTCCGGGATGAAGCCTCCTCCAGCCCATCCGAAAATCAGCCAATTGATGAATCTGAACCTGAAGTCAATCTTAAGAAACCAGTTGAGACACCTGAATGGTTAAATAAGATACGTAAAATAAGTGGATCAGCGCATGATGATTTGAAGAAGGAATCTTCCTCCTATGATTTGGGTGGGGACAGCCTTTTGCAGTGGTTGATGGATCTGGAGGATGGGAAGGAGACCCCAGAGGAAATCCCGAAACCAAGTTTGGATGATATGGACTATGAATATGAGGGGGGTGAGGAGTCCACCCCGTCTGAACACGAATTCGATGGTGGTGTGACCCAGGAAATGCGGATCGTCAAGAAAGTGGTTCCTGGGTTGATTGTCACACGGGAAGAACAAGCCCAAGCAGATCAGCTTGAAGCCACAATCGTCGATGAAGGGGCTTCAAGACCTCTTCGAAAACCAGGTAAGAGAACTTCATCGTGGGTGATGCGGTTATTTTTTGCCCTGCTGCTTATTGGTAGTGTGAGTTTCGCATTATTTGTTGGTGACCCCCCACAATTACAAGAAAGGGCGCTAAAGGACCAAAATCAAGACCTTCTAACATGGGCGTCGGAAATATCACCAAGTGAGTCTTTGTTGTTGATTTTTGATTACCAGGCAGGCTATGCTCAAGAGATAATGTTGATCGCGACCCCCGTTCTGGAATCTTTGGTCAATAAGGAGATTAAGATCACTATTCTTTCCTCCGCGGTGACAGGGAAGCTCCTGGCTCAGCGCCTGTTGAGTGCATTAGAGATGGATGAAACAGCTATCTTTGACGACCTGGGTTATTTCCCAGCAGCTACCTATGGTGCATATGGATTAGCAAATCGTGATCAAGGAACCTGGCCGCTCGTGGATTTACCTGAACCTGCGCAGAAGTTACAAGCGAAAGGATTTGATGGGATCCTGATTTTATCTGATTCGGATGAGAGCGCCAGGAGCTGGGTGGAGCAATTAAGTGCCCTTACACCGGAAACACCGATTAATTTGCTTCTGACTGCACAGGCTGGTCCTCTTCTCTTACCGTACTGGGAATCTGGTCAGGTTACAGGTATGATTTCTGGTATCTCTGAGGCGGCAGCGATTGAGGCAGCAGGAGGTAAAGAAACCAGTCTTCCATCCCGTTGGCGAGCACATCAAACGGGTATTGTGATGCTTATGATCGTGATGTTGATCGGTGCATTTTTTGTTGTTGAACGAACCCCCAGTGATGAGGGGCGGAAAGCATCATGAATATAAATGAACTGATCTGGGGAGCAGTGGGGTTCTTGCTCACGGTTATGATCCTGAGTTATCTTATCGGCGATAATTTCTTTTTCCGATTAGCTGTGCACGTTTTCATTGGTTTGACCGGGGGGTATCTCGCGGTGCTAATCATTAACCAAATCCTTATTCCGCAGTTGATGACACCCTTGATAACTGGTTCCTGGCCTGAAAAAGCGTGGTTCATTGTGCCGGTACTCATGATCACACTGCTGCTATTAAGCCAGATCCCTCGCTTTAAAACCATTGGAAATATTCCCCTTGCGTATTTGCTTGGGTTGACTGCAGCGTTAGCTATTGGGGGAGCAGTCTTTGGTACCCTCATTCCCCAATCGCGTGCAGTCATTGCGGCTTTTGATCCCGGCCGATGGGCTGTGGACCCCGAAAATTCATGGTTCAGTATTCTCGATGCCTCAATAATGTTAATTGGGACTGTAAGTACTTTGAGTTATTTCCATTTTGGGAGGAAACGAAACCCCAAGAATGATCAGGAGGTAGCTCCACCCCCAATGATATTTAAGACTCTAAGCAAGATTGGACAGATTTTCATTGGGATAACCCTGGGGGCTGTATTTGCAGGCTTGTTTTCAACATCGCTGGTGGCTTTAATCGATCGCATCGTGTTTATTGGTCAGTTTGTTGCACAATTTTTCGGGGGAGGCTGATGGTCAAAGGACGTCCATCCATCAATATATTGGGTTTAGATCTTGGCAGGATGAATACACGTGCCACGCTGTTTGGTAACGTGGGGGGAAAATTTGCATTGCAGGGTAGTGGGGTTGCACGGACTAGTTTTGGTTCAGACTTGAGGTTTGGGATTGGTATTCAAGAAGCAGTACAGAACCTGCAAGAGCAGGTTGACCGTATTTTATTAAGACCAAGCGATAAAGCCTTGAAACAAACCGATCCGATGAGCCTGAGAACGGATCAGGTTGTTTCGGTTGTTTCTGCTGGTCCATGGATGAAAGCGGCCCTGCTGGGGTTGACAGCGAAAGGATCTTTACGCTCATGCAAAACGTTGTTGGCTTCTTTACCGCTTGAAAATGTAGGAGCTTTTAGTCTTGCAGACCAGGCGCGTGAGCCAGATGTAATCGAAGCTCTGGTCAAAAGTCAACCTGATATTCTGATCATTTCCGGGGGAGAAGATGCAGGAGCAGAGAAACCACTACTGAGATGGGTGGAAGTTGCCAGGTTGATGTGCCTCTTATTTCCAGCAACAGCTAAGCCTGTGATCTTATTTGCAGGTAACCCACTTGTTGAAGAAACCGTTCGGAGGCGATTAGAACCGATCACAAAACTGTTTATCCTTCCTAATCTGTATCCAGGAGATGGGAAACTGGATTTAATTCCTGCGCAAAGTAAGCTGGACCAGGAGATCATTCGAAAGTGGAGAGATGACTTTCCTGGCTGGATTGATTTGACCAGCCCCATTAATCATACGGTAGCTATGACAGGTTTTACACTCTCCAGGATGGTGCGATTTCTCAGCCAGATAAAAGTCAACTTCAACGAGCCATCTATAACACGCGGTGTGTTGGCCTTGAACCTGGGCGGTGGATCCACGATACTCTCAGCTGGTTTAGATGGTCAATCAGGATTGTTGACCCAAAAACGCTGGGAATCCCTGGAAAGCGAAGGACAAGAATATGTCATGCGTTCAGTTTACCGATGGACTGCTGAACCTGTTTCCCTTGAAGAAGTCCATAAATTTCTTTGCAATCGCCCCTTATATGACAGCTTTGTTCCTGACAACAATAAGGAACTGGCTCTTTCACAAGCTTACGCGCGTGTTCGACTGCAACAAGCCATACAAGCATTTGTGAGTAACTATTCCTGGTATCAAGGTCCCTCTGGAAGTGGATTACAAACCTGCTATGAACCGATTATCGCCAGTGGCGCTGTGCTGACGCAAGCGCCAACGCCAGGACAAGCTATGTTGATGCTTCTGGATGGTATCCAGCCTTGGGGAATCACAACGATGGTCCTGGATAAATATCACATTTTGCCCCTGCTGGGATTGATCGGAAAAACAGAACCAGTATTACCAGTTCATTTATTGGCTTCGTCTGCATTTGAAAACCTGGGAACCGTGATTACCGCAACCAGTGATGCGCCGGGGGGAGAGGTTATCCTGAAGGTACATGTTGAAGTTGAATCAGGTAAGAATTACTCAGCGGACATCTCTCAGGGTGACCTCAGAAGATTGGTCATTCCACCTGGCTCACCGGTGATATTGGAGCTTGAGCCCAAATCCCATACGCATGTCGGTTTTGGGGCTCGCGGGAAGGGGGGACGTTTGAAGATCATTGGCGGTGTTACCGGGGTGGTCATTGACGCACGTGGTCGACCGCTATCTTTGCCTCAGGATGACGAGTTGCGTGTGGCTAAACTTCACCAGTGGCAGTCGATTCTGGGTGGGTGAAGCTTCAGATGAGAATAAAACTATGATAGATATTGACGTTGTTAGAAGGTCAAAGTTTATTGAAATCCGGCGGACACGACGTCTAACTGTTCCGGGAAATGTACTTGTGAAGCTGGGTGACATCGTCCAACCTGAGGATTTGATAGCTGAGGCACACATCCCAACGCAAGTTCAATCCCTGGACATCGCACGCGGCTTAGGTGTTTTGCCATCACAAGCAGCCTCATTTATGATGCGGGACCTGGGTGAAGATGTTCAGCAGGGTGATGTGGTTGCGCAATATGATGGCACTTTACCGCGCCTGGTGCGAGCGCCCGATGGGGGAAAATTATTGGATTGGCAAAACGGCCAGGTCATTCTTGCATCAGGAGGGAAATTTGAGCGTGTAAAAGCAGCAATGATCGGTGAGGTAATGGAGATCATACTTTACTTCGGTGCTGTCCTCAGGATAAAGGGATGCCTGATTCAAGGCGTGTGGGGTAATGGTCATCTTGGTTCTGGCCAATTAACTCTTTTGGATCCCAAATTGGAGAATCCACTTGAAGCTGCTGAAATGGATATGTTTGAAAAAGGCCAGGTGCTTGCTGCAGGTCACTGCTCACAACCGGATATCTTTCCATTAATGGTGAAGAAAGGCCTGGGGGGATTAATCTTAGGGAGTCTGGCACCTGAATTGAGTGAAGCAGCAAAAAATCAACCATTTCCAATCATCGTTTTACAGGGTTTCGGTAAAATTCCTTCAGATCCCTTGAGTGTAACCTTATTAAGGGATTGCGTAGATGAACTGGTTTGTATTAATGCCTGTGAAAGGGATGTATTCAAAGGTACACGTCCTGAATTGATGATTCCCATCGAAGAAGGAGATCCTGAAAAAAGGTTAGGATTTCGTGCAAAGCTTGCTTTGGGTCAGTGGGTACAGGTGAGTGGAGGGAAAGCAATCGGTCAGACTGGGGAAGTGGTTTCTTTTTCATCAGCAGGCACGCTGTTTAAGAGTGGGGCGAACTTTCCGTCTGCACAGATTCGATTGCATAATGATGAAGAGATTACAGTTCCAGGTCAAAATTTGGTGATCTTATCTGATTCAAAACCAGAAGAAAATTAGATAGTCTTAATCAGGCGATTCTCAATATTTTGAGTGCGGTTTGTTTTTATATTTTTATTCACCCACATGGGTGCGTGTTGAGTTGTGCGGAGTCCTAGGTTGGGGTTAGGATTGGTAACAGCAGATCTACCGGCGTGGATTCTTGGTATCCGACAACGCAGATGGCCAAGGAGAATACGCTGAAGGTCCAAATTTACAGCATGATCTCAGCCCGTTACCTTTCTCCTGCAAGCATGAGCACATTTGATTCTGTCCCCCTATTCAACCCTATTGATTCAGCTTGCTGGCGATATAGTCTTCCACGACCCGTTCCAAGATCTCCAATGGCATGGAGCCGTTGCTCAGTACGATGTTGTGGTACTCCTTGAGGTCAAACTGGCCCCCAAGCTGGTCCATCGCACGCTGGCGTATCTCCAGCATCTGGATCATGCCGATTTTATAGGATGTGGATTGGCCGGGCCAGACGATGTATCGGGCGATCTGACCCTCCGGGTTGACGCTGTCACCCTGCTCAAAACCCACATTTTCGGTAAAGAAATCCTGAGCTTGCCCGAAGCTCCATTTCTTGGTATGGATGCCTGTGTCAACCACCAGACGCGCCGCTCGGAATGCCTCAGCTTGGAGCCCACCTAGGTTGCCATAGGGATCGTTGTCATACCATCCCAACTCCCAGGCTAACTGCTCGGCGTAAAGCGCTCAGCCTTCCGTATAACCCAGGTTACCCACGATGCTTCTGAATAGGGGAAGGTCTGCTTCCTGGGCCAGCGATATCTGGAAGTGGTGTCCAGGCACAGCCTCATGATAGGCTAAGGTCGGCATGGCATACCAGTCTTCAGCTGACTGGCCTGACCCGGCGTGGAAAGCGCCTGGCCGCGACCCATCCAAGGAAGCGCGAACGTACATGCCTTTGATGGGGCTGGCTACGACTTGAAGTTTAGCTTTAGGACGGATGTCGAAAGCTATGTCCAAGTTCTCCTCAGCCGTCTGGATGATTGATTCGTAGGTGCTCATTACCTCACTCGCAGGGATCGTGCCGCCGTCGCGAGCCACCTGGTCAAAGAGGTCGGGCAAGCTGGCGTCCGTGTCGTAGCATAGATCATCAAAGATGATGTTCATCTCGGCGTGTATGCGTTCCAACTCCTGGAGTCCCAATTGATGGATCTCATCAGACGTCATCGAGGTGGTGGTGTAGTGGCGCAGTAGATGGGCATAATAGGCATCACCCTTGGGGAACTGCCACAGGCCATCATTGGTAGAGCCTACAGACTCCAGGTGCTCCAAGTAGTCTACAAGGGAGTTGTAGGCTGGCAGAACGGCTTTATCGATGGCATTTTCCGCTGATTCGAGGAGGGCACCTTTTTCTATGGGGGAGACCCCTTCCAATGCGTCGAGCTTTTCTTCGAGGGCTGTGTAGAATGGGGTATGGACGGCATCAGCCCTATCCAGGCTGCGAAGACCGTATAACGCCCACTGGGTCGCGAATTTAGGTGGGACAATACCCTCGTCCTCCCGGAGTTTGAGCCCCTCCAAGAGTTGCTCAAATTTAGTATCCAACTTCCCCAGCCTTGTAACATAATCCTCGGCATCCTGGAGATTTACCAGAGGGTGCAGGTCTGTGAAAAAGTACAGCACATCTTCGTGGATGGCGGTGACGGGAAAAAAGGTGGCAGGATAGTCATAGTACATAAACTCCTCCCCGCGCACCTTATCGTCCAAGTACCACTCGTAGACGTCGTAGGACACCTGTCCCTCTGCTGAGAGGGCCTCGCGGTCGAAGGTGTGCAGCATATCCAGGACAACGACATACATTTGCTGTGTCTCGCGGATGTAGGCGTCAGAGAGGTCAGTGAGCTCTGCGCCCTCAAGACCATAGACATCGGCAAGCCCTTGTGCAAGGACACTCTCCGGGTCGCGCATCATCAGTTCCTGAAAGGATATCTCAAAGAACTCGTCCAGGTCCAGGCCTTCCAGCCTGTCTACCAGGGTATTGGCTGGGGTGTCAGCGCTAAGGGTGGCTGTACTCAACTCCTCAGGCCTCGGTTCGCTCACCTGGTTGGAGCTGCAGGCTGCCGATAAGCTGCCCACCAGGAGCAGAGTGAGGGTTATTAAGATGATGGAAGATATCTTTTTCATAGTTGGCCTCCTCCTATGGATTGGATTCTATTTTTGATTTGGAAATGCGCAGAATTTGCGGATTGCCTGAAGGTGATCTAAATCCCGATGCGGTTCACTGTGGCAAGAATCGATCAGGCTCTATTTGTCAATCGGTTTGTAAGAGATGATTTCTTGATCATATATGTGTTATCTTTTTCTTGATTCAATCTTTTGCCATTTTGAACCCTAAGGTAAAATAATAATAATCATGAAAAGGCAGTCTTGGCAACATACTCTAGTATGGTTTTTCTGTTTGATAACAATGTTAGGTATTATTGCCTGTCAACCGGAAATTATTGAAACGCCTAAGCCTATTACAGCGACTGAACCAGTACCAGAAATTAATGAGGTCAGCACGACGATAGCGCCAACCCCAACAGAAGGTTTGTCGGGCGTGTTGTTGGTGACCAGTCCTGAATCTGACCCGAAAAGTGTGTCCCAAATTGAAGCTGCGCTTAATGAGCTGGTTGGAGATGAGGAGCCAGTCTTCATAATCCAGGAAAGTATTACCCCTGATATGATCACATCTGATGTTAAAGTTGTGATCGGTGTGGGGCCGAACCTGAATCTTGTTGATCTAGCAGCGACCATGCCAGAGACTATTTTTGTTTCTGTGCAAGACCCGTCAGCAGTTCCATTTGTTAACCTGCACGTCATTGGCGATCCTGTGATTGAACGGCAGCATCAAGTGTTTATGGCCGGATATCTTTCTGCCCTGATCTCAGAGGATTATAAGGTTGCTGCTCTTGTGCCGATGGACACTGCGGATAGTGATATGATGATCGAGTCTTTTATGATCGGGGCAGAGTTTTTCTGTGGCGTTTGCAACCCCCTTCATCCACCCTATAACGATTTCCCTTTCTGGCAAACGCTTTCGGTTGAAAACTCAACCTCTGGTTTCGATCCAGTTGTTGATAACCTTGTAAATTATGGTGTGGAGGTGCTTTTTATACCAGATGTGATTGCCAGCTCCGAGCTTCTTTCTTATGTCGCGAGTCTTGGGCTGAAGGTGATCGGTGATGGGGAGCCTGACTTAGCAAGGAATAACTGGGTTGGCACTGTGACTGTGGATCAGGGGGCAGCTTTGGTCGAATTATGGCCCTTGCTGTTATCGAAATCTGAAGGCGAAAGAGTCCCGGGCGCTATCCACTTGGTAAATACAGACGCCGGGCTGGTTTCTGAGGGTCGGAAACGTCTTTTTGATGAAATGACAGTAGATCTTCAGGCAGGATTGGTCTTACCCGTATCCGTTCCTTAATCTGAGGATGATACCTTGATAGGCTGATCTGTTTCTGGCGGATTCCCTGTAAACGGCTCGGCTGTAGCCTTGCCAGGTTGTGAAATACCCTCCTGTTTCAGAACCTTTCCTATCGTTGTCCCGATGATTTTGATATCCAGCCAGAGAGACCAGTGATCAACATACCAGACATCAAGGTCGAATTTCTCTTGCCATGTGAGGACGTTCCTTCCATGAACTTGTGCCCAGCCGGTCAGTCCCGGCAGAACATCGTGGCGCCGGAATTGCTGTGCACTGTAGAGATGTAAATACGCAATCAATAAGGGCCGGGGACCCACGAAGCTCATCTCACCTTTGAGGATATTGATCAACTCGGGTAATTCGTCAAGGCTAAAGATTCGTAAGAAACGCCCCAGTTTTGTCAAACGTTTCGCATCTGGAAGAAGTATGCCTTGATCATCTACCAGGTCACGCATCGTCCGAAATTTGTAGATGGTGAAAATTTCGCCATGAAACCCAGGACGCTTTTGACGGAATAGGATCGGGAATCCGTGCTGCCAGGCGACAAGGATGCTGAGGATAATGAAAACTGGTGTAAACAGGATCAACAGCATTACGCTTAATGCGATGTCCATTAAACGTTTTATAACAGGCGTTGTTGCAGGGAATAAATTTACAGGCATTATCAGTGATTAGATTTTACCAAACTTATTAATTTGCGTTATCATTCTAATTGAAGACGTTATTGGGTCACAAGCGATTAAGAAAGGAACGAGGATGGACGAGCGAATTCTGATTATCGAAGATGATGAAGAGATTCTGCGTGGGCTGAATCGTTTATTGACTTATGAGGGCTACCTTGTGGATACTGCAATAACCGGTAAGGCAGGTTTGGTGTTAGCAAATCAACAACGCCCTGATCTCGTCGTTTTGGATTGGATGCTGCCGAATTTGGATGGCCTGGAAGTCTGTCGTCGGTTGAGAAGATTAGGCAACCAACCTATATTGATGTTGACAGCTAAGGATACCGTTTCGGACCTAGTTAGAGGGCTGGATGCTGGGGCGGATGATTATGTTGTTAAACCTTTTGAAAATGATGAGCTTTTAGCCAGAATCCGGGCAATACTTCGTCGAACGGCGGCTGATCGTGTAAAAGTTTTAGAGTTCGAGGATTTGAAACTGGATAGCTGCACACACAAAGCCTTCAGAGGGGACCGAGAAATTACACTCACAGCAAAGGAATACGATCTGCTTGAGTTGTTTATACGCCATCCCGGGCAGGTAATGCCGCGAGAAATCATTTTCGATCGGATTTGGGATTATGATTTTGGCGGTAAGAGCAATGTCTTGGATGTTTATATTCGCTACCTGCGTAAAAAGCTGGAAGAAGGAGGTGAACCTCGCCTCATTTATACTACCCGTGGTGTGGGATATGTTCTAAGGAAGCCTGAATAATTATTGATAAGCTCATACGATTAATGGCTTGTTATGTGGGGGGAGCAAGGTCTTTGAAGCTGTTGGCACTGTCAATATCGAGGGATTTCACCAATACATATGGATGCTATTCCCGCGAATGTGAGATATTCTAAAACCTGTTCAGCAGCCTGCAGCTTGTGATTCAGTCTGATTGTGTCAGAGAGTTAATTAATCTGTTAGATCCGATGTATTCCTCGAAAATTCACCAATTTTGAATTCCCAATCTATATGCTTAGAAACTAGGGTAATCCGAGGTTTTGTTCTGCTTGCTGGCAAAGATGTCGATCTCCGGCATCCAGCCAGGCATTCAGGGTAGGTTTGCTCTCATCATCTGCGTGGGCATCTTGATAGATGCCTGTTCCCCAAAGAACATAACACCGGGTTTCTTCCGGCCATGCCCACTCGGGTTGATCAATTTGACTGGGACCGCCGTTATATCCTGCGAGGGTGTGCTCAATATTCTCCAGTGATCTGGAAAAGATATCGCTCAGATATGCCAAACCTCGTTGGGCATTGATCTGTGGGTCAAGCATATCTTCACCAGGGGAAAAGTGAAATGGCATTACCTGGAAGAGTCCCTGCGCTCCTGCGGAAGATATCGCCTTGGGATCACCGCAGGATTCGATCTGCATAACAGTAGCAACTAGAATGGGGTCCAGGTTCCATTCATCCGCCCAAGACAGGATATCTGACTTCCAGTACAGGACAGAATGGCTAAATGAAGCAGGCAGGTGACTGTTCGTGTCAGATTTAGCCGTGATGAAATCATTGGTTACATGAGCATCAAGCAGGCGGAAAACCAACCAGGAACCTACTGTGATCAGAAACACAACGCCTATGGCGTAGAAGCTTTTTCCACACTGTTTTGCAGTGGTTTGATTCTGTTGGCTGATTCGCCTGAAGATATACCAGTTTGACATAAATTTATTCCTACGCATGTATTATGCAAGGAGTTTTATGGGCAAGCTGATCGAAGTTGAATAAGAACCGGGATAGGTTGAATTATTGCCATTAGGAATAGAAGTTGAATAGAGAGTGAAGAAGTTGTGGATTTTGATGTTTATTAGAACTAAATAATTCAATTCTAGAACAACACGTGCCATCTTGACCTTTCCTGTCAAATCGGATAGACTCTTAAATCGCAAATCAAACGAATTTTATACTGAAAAGTCTTGTCATTAGATGAGTGCTTTGGTATAATCGTGCAGGCTTTTGATGGCTTGTAGTTTAACAATTAAACTATTGCCGATGTAGCTCAAAGGTAGAGCAATCGCCTTGTAAGTGATAGGTTATGGGTTCGATTCCCATCATCGGCTCAGGTTGCTCGTTTGCGATCGGGATTGGATCTTTGAAACGATCCCGATCTCGAGCGTGTAACAAACACGCTTGATCCTGGACGGTTACCCAAGTGGACAAAGGGGGCTGACTGTAAATCAGCTGGCACAAGTCTTCGTTGGTTCGAATCCAACACCGTCCATTTCTGGCAGCCAAGGCTTCCAGTTGGATCGGCTGCCCTCATAGCTCAGTCGGCAGAGCGCGTTCTTGGTAAGAACGAGGTCATGGGTTCAAATCCCATTGAGGGCTTTCTGCCGAAAAATAATTTATCGAAAGTTGAGTAAGAGGTATTTAGCTAAGGAGAAAGATTTTATGGCAAAAGAGAAATTTGATCGAACAAAACCGCACCTAAACGTGGGCACGATGGGGCATATTGACCATGGGAAGACCACGCTGACAGCGGCGATCACGAAAGTGCAGGGGATGAAGGGATTTGCGGATTTCCGCGCCTTCGATACGATTGACA
>JAYELT010000010.1:0-47023 GCA_034717715.1 Chloroflexota bacterium
TACCATTGCATCAAGAATATCGGCCGGATCAAAACCTTCTTCCAGTGATAATTCAACCTTCTCTTTGGCAACATCACGCTGCCCTTCTAAAATAGCAGTATAAAGTTCTTCGAGTAACTCTTCCAAGCTCTTCGTCCTTTCAATCGAAATCATCCAACCTGCATTTTCGTCTCAACACTTGTCGAAAGCACATCAAGCATGAGCATTCTTGCAAGTCATTAGTGGAGCGCTCCGTAAATAAGTCAGTGGTCGAATGGGAATAACAATCAATCTTTAAAATCCGATTTTAATCAGCTTATATTGCGACATCCTCTTATTCGTTATGTTATTATACGAGATTTCTCACAATCTATGTCCCATTTAATTTGTAGATTTCCCCTGGCATGCCATCCATCGTTGATATGATTATGAGGATTCCAATCTGCCAGAATTTATTGTTTATACCAAAGAGAGCCTCTTAAACCCTGACAAGATTTTATACACAGGAAGCTATTTGATCTGAAGCAGTGAGCTCAATTTTTCTCTTGGCTCATTAATCATGCTATCCCCTAACTGATCAAATTGTCGGATGTTCAGAAAACATGGTGCTGGATTGGGTTCGGTATATAATAATTTATTGCCCGGATCAAATACAGATAAGAAAGAATTCCCCTTGAACATGAGAAATTTATTATAATTCAATGGATACTGAAGCTGGCTTAATGGGATCTATCCAACAGGATCCTGTCAATAAAACCATGCTCTATCTAAATTACTTAATCAATTTTCAAACGATCATATAAATGAGAGATAATCTAAAATGTTTATCATTATGATGGGCATATCAGGCTGCGGAAAAACAACGATCGGTGAAAAGCTGGCTCATACGTTAAACATCCCCTACTATGAAGGAGATGCCTTTCACCCACCCAGCAATGTTGAGAAAATGTCACATGGTATCCCTCTAACCGATGAGGATCGAAAATCATGGTTGGCTGCGCTGGCAATAGTGATAAATGCGAAAATAAATACGGGTGAAAAAGGTGTGCTGGCTTGTTCTGCACTCAAAGAGAAATATCGTGATCAGCTTCGTGTTGATCCAGAAAAGGTCCAATTCATATACCTTAAAGGAAGTTATGACCTGATTTATTCTCGAATGAAACAACGTCAGGGTCATTATATGCCAGCAGATCTGCTGAGAAGTCAATTCAAGGATCTGCAAGAGCCTGATGATATTTTTACAGTGAATATAAAACAAACGCCAGGGGAAATATTAGCAGAGATATTATCGTTTTTATCAACGATTCGTTCTTGAAATCCTGGATGCTTGGAAGTGACATATAACAAGAATTTATATTCCTATGAATTCATGATTATAATTTTCTTATGACCTCAAAAAGTTTTCCCGGCCTGACGGTCGCACATATGATCAATGTCGTCCAATATCCTTCGTTCCAAATTTTGTACCCTACGCTGAAGGTTCCGTGCTGGTAAATTGGGGAGAGACCCGAGTGTTATGCAACCTGACCATCCAAGAATGTGTGCCAAATTGGCTGGCAGGTCGTGGCAAAGGGTGGCTGACGGCTGAATATGCCTTGCTCCCCCGCAGCACCCTCACACGTACGCCACGTGAAACCCACGGGCTCAAAGGACGAACACAAGAGATTCGCCGTCTGATCGGCAGGGCATTGCGTATGGCTGTTGACCTGGAGATGGTCGGTGAGCGCACCCTCTTGCTTGATTATGATGTCATCCAGGCAGATGGCGGAACGCGTGTGGCTTCTGTCACAGGTGGGTATATTGCCCTGGCTCTTGCGCTCAAACCGCTGATCGCATCAGGGGTTGTTCCTGCTGAGCTGCTACATCCCCCCATCGCGGCTGTCAGCGTTGGCGTTGTGCAGGATCAACCAATCCTTGACTTGAATTATGCCGAAGACAGCCAGGCTGAGGTTGATCTTAATGTAGTCATGACATCTGATGGCCGATTTATCGAGGTGCAGGGGACCGCTGAAAGCAACCCCTTCTCACCAATCATTCTGGATAAAATGCTTGGCTTAGCGCAGGGTGCACTGAATGAGATCACCACCCTGCAAAAAAAACGTTATCTGTGATACCCATTAGATGAATCAATTGAAATTAAACAAACTAAGCTCTGCGAAAACATGCATCGCAGAGCTTAGTTTTTATTAGTTGTTGCTCTCACTTGCGAAGAGCTCGATAAAGGACATAACCACCTGCGATCAACAGGGCAGCAGGCCAGACGAAATTCAACACATTGGTTACACCCAGAATCATCAAAACACCTATAACGAAAAGGATGCCGGCAGGATACAAAGCCCACTTAAGCCTTCCCGCAGGTTTGGGCAGCAGGTAAACCAGGCCAAAGCTCACTGCCAGACCAAGGAAAAATATCATCCCTGACAGAAACTCATCATCTGGTACGAGGGTCACACCCGCAATGGTTAACAATGCCCCGCCGGAGATGATCGCCCACCACTGTTCATGATGAGTGATATAGATCAGGAAGAAGGCTAAACCTAAGAAACCCAAGAAAATCGCTCCGCTCCACGACTCAACAAGGGCTGCTTCTTTATCTCCCATGAAAATGATCAAGCCTATGCCCATCAGGACAAAACCGGGGATCAACGCCCACCACCCATCGGTATTAAGCACAAACAAAAGAACAAACACCAATCCACCAATAGCAAATAGCGGACCGACTAACATCTCCCAATCCAATGTGATTATCCCAAAATTGCTCAGTAAAAAAATCACACCTGTAGCAATCAGCAGGATACCCCCCACAATGGGTACAAGAACACGCGTAGTAGATTTTTTCATCTCAAATTCTCCTAATGATGATTTAAATAATCAATCTAACTATTATAACCAAGATTTCACTAACATATCAAATAATTAATGAACTTCCCAAGGGAATAATTTCCTTGCATAATTTCCCATTTATCCTGTAAGATATCTATATTGATCGAATGCTCAAAATTTTATGAACCTATCAATACATAGAAAGGAGTTTGACCATGCGGGACCTTGTAAAAGATTGGATGATTGATCTAGTAGTTTATATTGACCCTGACAAGATGGTTCTGGAAGCCCTCTCGAGAATGAGGCGTCGATATCTCAACAGCCTTATCGTCAGTAAAACCAAGGACAACCCCGAGTATGGGATTATCACCTCCACGGATATCTGTGACAAAATCGTTGCTCAGGGTCAAGACCCCTCCACAACGAAAATCAGGGACGTCATGTCAACCCCTATTATCGGGATCTCACCAAAAGAGACAATCTTTGAATGTGCCAAACTAATGAGCAAACATCACATCCACCACCTTCCGGTGATGGATGAAAACAAGGTTATTGGCATGATTTCAGCCACGGATTTCCTTGTGGTTGCTGAAGCGCTTGGACATGGAGAGCGCGAACAACCCTTGCGTTAAGAATTTAATGCATTGATGTTATTCTGATGTGGATCACTGCTTTCAGCATCAGGAAACGTGTTTCGTACTGCTGAATTTAGATTCATGCTATAATCATGTTCTGGGATCATATGAATGAAGCGCAAAGAAAATACCGGTTTCTTACTCTGAGTGCGCTGATTTTTCTCATGGTGACATTAATTGGACTGGGATTACAAGGGTGTCAGCTTTCAGAACCAACCGCCAAGGAAAATGTAGAACAGCCAAACACCGAAGCGAACTCGACACTACTCCCAATTTTAACGTTAAGTTTTCTGCAGCCAACGCTGGTCAACGCAGTTGCCACCAGTACCTTAGTTGAGATAGATCAGTCAATATGGGAGGACTTTGCGCCACCCAGCATCGATCCAGCGACACCAATTCCACCACCACTGGGAGAATTAGCACTTTCAGATGAAATCATGGTATGGATCTTATTGGGATCAGATGCGGAACCTCCCTTTACTGGTAGAACTCAGGCGATTCATTTGTTGTTCATCCATCCCAGGTTTTCAAAAGCCAGCCTGGTTTCAATCCCAGGCGATCTGTACGTTTACATTCCAGGTTACACGATGCAGCGGCTTAACATCGCCTATGCGCTTGGTGGGATTGAGACACTGCGCAGTACATTAGCGTACAATTTTGGTGTCTCGCCCAGCCGATTTGTCCTGGCACATCCAGGCGATTTTCAATGGTTGATCGATGACATTGATGGCGTTGAAGCTACTGTGTTTTTCCCCTTGCCGCAAGCTTGTGGTGGTCTACGTCCTGGCGAGATCACAATGGATGGCTCTTTAGCACTTTGTTATGCCTCATATCGCAATGGTATGGACGAATTCGATCGAATGCGCCGTCAACAGCAGCTTTTGCAGATCATTTTTAGAAAATTGACCCGAGATGGCAATTTGATTCGACTCCCTCTCCTGTACGCAAGTTATGAAGGATGGGTCAAGACAGATCTGTCACTGTCCGAATTAATGGGATACGTTCCTTTGGCGTTGCGTTTGGCAGATCAAGACCGAATCAGTTATTATATGATCGGATGGGAGCAGGTTCAACTTTGGGAAGTGCCAGGCCACAGTCAGGCTCAGGTCTTCTTACCAGTGTCTGACGGAATTATGGATGTCCTTCAGAATGCGATTGATGATGTGATGATACCGAAACCATTTACCAACCAGGTACAGACCTTAGAGGCGCAAATAACCGCTGCCTATTTGGCCACAGCATCTCCTATCCCGCCCACCCTCACAACGACACCATCACCTACACCGTCGCCTACAATAACTACCTCGCCCACGATGACAGGCACAATCACCGGTACAGTCACAGAAATCACATTGAGCCCCTCACCAAGTCCAACAACGACATTGACACCACCGGGATATCCATAAGATAATTAGATGATAATGAAGCGACGTCACAAAATCAGATGGGTTTTACCCCTCGCCATTATAATCATGGCGTGTTTTGCAGCGTATCTAACTCTCAACCGTGCAAACCCTGTCGATGCGTATGGATTGAGGGCTGACGGGCCTGAACGTAAAGCTGTCATTACAGTTTCATATACGACATACGAATGGTGGCTTCTAAGCTGGAGTGATTCCCAAATTATCTGCCAGGTTTTCGTAGAGCATGAAGGTATCCCGGAACCTGGTGAAGTTGAATATTATTGTGGTAACAACGTGATGAAGGACTGGTTGGACACGCCCCCCTGCACGTTTTCTGATGAGATCACCAAGGCTGAACAATGCTCTGGATTTTATTTCCATCTCGCAAATATCACACCCGGAGAACGCGAAATAGAAGTACAATTATTACCTCCTGAAGTGTTAATTGACATCGCTGGTTGTTCACCTCAACCACCGGAGAACCGTTGTGGAATCCTGCCCGAGTTGCATTTTGTTGGCGATGAACCGCTTCCAAATGAACAGATTATCAACATCCAGGGCTACATTGGCAATGAGCCTTTCAGCTGTGAAGGTGGAGAATGCACCGTACCATTGCCTTCGACTGGTGAGGCTGGCATCCAGGTTGTTTTTTGGGCAGAGTCAAGTTATGGCGACGCATCAGAGACCTTCACTGCTCAAGTCCGTGTGATACCATGGGGTGACTTCGCAGCACCGGATGTTCAGACTCAAGATGCACCACAGTGGTATGTGGATATCCTCAGCACACAATATCTTGGAGAAATTGAATCCACAAGTTCCATAATTTGGTCTGCATTCCCTCCCATTGGAGGTCCTCCACTTTGGCTGTCTTCACCCGTGCATCCAGATGAATTGATTTCAAATGATCCTTATTATTATCTTGCTGGAACCCTCATTCGCCAGGGTCTGGTTGATGTCACAGGATGTGCAGATGGAGGGTTGGAGTTGTCAGGATATGCCAATCAATGTGGATTAGATGCTGCTCGAACTTTGATCAATCAATGGCAAAATCAATTCAACAGTGAGATCATCCAAACATCGACAGAAACAGGTGTGCCAGCACAATTGTTAAAAAACCTCTTCAGCCGTGAAAGCCAGTTTTGGCCCGGCATTTCTGATAATTTCGATGAGGCGGGATTAGGCCACTTAAGCGATTTAGGAGCCGATACCATTTTATTATGGAATCCAAATTTCTTCAGTCAATTTTGTCCCCTTATGTTGGATACAACTCGCTGCCAGATAGGGTTTGGCAACCTGGATATTGCAGAGCAAGAAATGCTGCGTGGCGCACTGGTACAGGAAGTGAACGCCTCTTGTCCAGATTGTCCCCAGGGAATCGACCTGCGCCAGGCCAACTTCAGCATAAACATCTTTGCGCGAAGTTTACTGGCAAACTGTGAGCAAGTTGGTCAAATCATCCACAACCAAACCCAACAACTCGCGGGTAAAGTGAGTTCATATGAGGATCTTTGGCGCTTTACACTGGTCAACTATAACGCCGGCCCTGGCTGCTTGTCAAACGCTATCGACCAAACCATCTCCAGCAATTATCCCCTCACCTGGGAAAGCCTGATCCTGTTCCTTGAACCTGGTTCTTGCCAGGCAAGTATTGAATATGTAGAAGATATCACTTTCATGCCTGAAACATCAACCAACGAGCCGACCTCACCCACGCAACCCGCCATTCCTACTCCTACAGCCACACCAGTGCCGACAATCCAAGCTGTTGAACCCACCCCCCTTGCCCCTACTCCGACGCCAACAGATATTGGGTATCCCCCACCTGAGCAGCCAACCTATTCACCTCCCTACCCCTGAACAACCATAGAAAACTGAAATATGAAACCAAAAACCCTCTGGCAGTTCAGAGGGTGTCAATATTCTATTCAATACAGCCTTATGAGAGACTGTTATGCTTCATTTTCTTCAAGCGTAACAATCTCACCTGAACGCAATTTTTTCAGTTGCGCTTCAAGCTCTGCACGTTTTTCTTCCCCAGCACGATTAACCTCATATTGAAGATTCTCAAAATATGACGTGATATCACCGCGCAGCTTCTCTCCCGAAGCAGGAGCAAACAGAAGCGCTAAGCTGCTGCCAACAAAGCCGCCCATCAGGGCACCAAAGAGCAGATTCCAAAATTTACGCATATCGACCTCCATATCTGATCAGGTTGACCAATGGAGTTAATTATAGCGCATTTCAAATGGAACGAAATGCTGAAATGATGACACCGTGATTATTCGATGGATAATAACTTTATCTCCTCACCAATATCACACAATATTCTTAAAATACCAGCGCCAATACTGATCTGAGAGATCACCAATAAAATAGTTCGCGAATTTTAAACGGTTAATTCAACCAACCTAAAAACTAGGATGCCAAGAGTATCCTTGTCAACCTATAATACCCAAAAGGTTGATTTAAATATTTATCATTTGTGATGCGAACTCAGCCAGAGATGCTGCACGAATTGATGACAGACGCTGCACAACATCTGCGGTAAAGCTGAAGACCTCTCCGCCGAATCCGGATGAAATCGCTTCACCAGGGTTATTTAATAATACTTGGCGGAATGAGCCATTGATAGCAGCAGCAGTCAACAAACGGCTAACTTCCTGTTGAATAAGAAAATTCTTGGTCATGGTTTTAAATTCTCCTGTAAATAAACTTTTCTTGTTTCACGATCGGCTTGTTTGTTATGGATCAAGAACCCAATAACACCAAGCGACAGCAGGACATCACCGATACTAAAGGCAACACGATAAGGTATCCCTTTCGGAAGGGTTAGAATATCGGACAATATCCACAAGTTGATGCTTTCTTTTGCCATTACAAGGTCTTTGCTGTAACCAAATCTGGATCCTAATTGCCACTGACTAGATGGAATATTTTGTGATTCAAGCGTAGCTGGAGAGATGGGCATCCACCCACCATTCAAGCTAATAACCACAAAATTGAGCAGCAAGCCCATGCCTAAAAGCCAAAAGGACGGCGATTTTCTGTTTAGCCACACAAAAAGCAGAAGAATTAACTGTGTGCTTATCAGAAAGAACGGGATCCACTGGTCAGAAACCTTTTCGCGAGTGACCGGAAGGGAATAGATCAGGTATTGAGGCAAGGCAGCCAACAGAACAAGCCAAAGGCACCGTAGTTCTGTGGTTTGATAGGAAATGCCATCAAACCTCGCCTTCAGATAACCTGCTAACAGTCCAATCGCAATAGCAAAAACAAGGATCATTACATTCCAATCCCACCCAAACCGCAGGGTGCACCAGCTGCCAAAACAAACAGAACCAGGCTGGTGAGTGTGACAATTAATCGAATGACACGATTATCAACACGGCTGAGAAATACTTTGGTACTGCTGAATAACTTGAACATGGTAAATCCTTTCAAAAACGTTAATAGTGAATGGTAAATAATAGAACAGAAAATTCATTGTTCCAGTATCTCTTATATTATTATGTCGTTTAGGCTTTAATCTACCCTGCAAAACAGGCTCATAACTTTGAAAATTTAAGAATCAAGTGCTTGTTTTATTAAATCTGACAAAAATCAAAGAGTCGTCTAAATCATCCAGAAGGCGCATTGAAAAAGGATAAGCTGCCGGGAAGATATACAGAGCTAATTTTGGATTAAGGTTTCGTAAAGTTCCCTGGTTCGTGTTGATGGGGGTGCGTTGATTTCTTTGGTCAAAGCTGCACGGCAACGTTCATACTGCCGAACGATTGCAGCCCGGTTGCCTGTGGCAGCATGAATGCGCATTGCCAAACGATGAGCATCTTCCAAACAGGCATCCTCACTTAAAGCTTGATAACTATACCGCAAGGCTTTTTTATAAGCTTTACTTGTCATATACATTGTGGCTAAATGCATCACTGCATCCAGATACATCCTGTAGTAAGTCTGACGATCGATCATTGCCCAGATCTGTCCAATTTCAGAAAGGTATTCCCCCTTATAACAATCAACTGCCTTTTTATAATAAGTGATTTTTTGTCGAGTTTCTTGGGCAGATTCCGCTTTCTCGATAGATGTATTGAAGGTCTCAACATCATATTCATAATCCAATGACCAGTTAAATTTATAATAATCTTCCACTAAAAGAATCGCTTGCCTGCCTACTGCCCGTCGCAAACGGTAGAGCGTGTTCTTAAACCGCAGCTTTAGTTCATCAGTTGTAGCATCAGGCCAGAAGAATAACCCAACTTGTTCCTTTGTAAGGCCTTCAGGATGAGCCAGGAATAAGAAGAACATATCTCGTGATATTTGCGTTTTCCAATCGCTATTGGTCACCAGTTTCTTGCTCAAATGAACTTGTGCTTTACCAAAGGATTTGATGATCATTCGGGGAGGTGCAAATGGCACAATGTTAGCCTGACGCCGAATATTGCGGCGCATCTCAGGTAATTTTTCCTCGAAGTTATCAATTCTCTCAAGGATTCGGTCGAATTTTCCCTTCAGATCATGCTGGGCTTTTACAGATGAAAGGATTTGTTTAAATTCGCGACCCTGGACGATCAATGGCGTTGCATAATCATTTTCCATTAATGTCCCCATGACCTTGTTAAGATACACCTTGGCCTGGTCCTTTTGCCCCATGCCTGTCAGCGCCAAGGCACAACAAAAAGCTGCCCGAAATGATTCATTTTCATGCCCCCCTGATTGGAAATAGTCAAATACATCTTTTGCTGAATTCAGAGCATCTCTATAGCTATTCTCCGTCAAATGATACATAGCCCATTCAGATTTAAACAAGTTTATCATATAAGCTGATTCGCTATTCGATGCCTTGCTTTCCGCGGTTTGCAACAAGAATTTCGCTTTGGGTAAATCCCCTGAAATACGCTCCAGGGCACCTTCAGCAAGGTCCAGGTAGAACAACAAGAATCGATCATCCAGCTGTTTGGCAATTGATTGAGCTTGTTTATAAACATCCACAGCTTCACGAAAAGCATCCAGGTCCCGGTAAAGGTCACCCAGGCTTGACAGGCTCAGTCCTTCTGCCTGTGGTGAATTGCTGATCCGGGCATATTCGATAGCTTTCTCAAAATTCTTTGCAGCTGCTTCATAATCGCCGCGCAATTGCAGCAAGACACCAAGGTTATTAAGTAATTCAGATGCCCATGCAAGGTTGCCGCCAGATTGCCAGTATTCCAGTGCATCCTGGTACATCATTTCGGCTTTCACGTAGTTGCCTAATTGAAAATTCATCATACCAATATTGAACAATAACTTGGGGATGTTCTGTTGATCGTTATAGCTCTCAAAGAGTCGTAAAGATTCTTTAAGAGTTGTTAATGCCACCTTTAATTCTCCTTGGAGATAATACGTCCCCCCAAGAATTCTCATCGCTTCCGCTCTGATAAGCCCAAGTTCAGGGGTGTCTTTGAGCAATTCAATTGCTGATTGACTATCCACTTTTGATTTCTCATATTCCCCAAAGATGCGATAAGCGATTGCACGCCGAATAAGGCTCAATGTAAGTGTCTCTTTATCAGAATTGGTTTCCAACAATTTATCGATAACTTCATCCAGAAGATCTATTCCTTCCTTTACATCCCCCAAACCGATCAGAATAGCAGCTTGCAGAGAGATTAGTGAAGGACGCGCGTGTACTATCTCAGGTGGCAAATCATTCATCCAGGCCTTGAGTGTCAACAGCTGGCCGCTGGTGACCATCTCTGGACCAGCTTGTTCGATCAGACTCACCATCTTTTCAACAGCATTCACCTGACTATAAAGGACAAATGAATGCTCCCAGTCCCTTTGCACGGCAAAGTCGTCGGCCAGGGCAATGGTTAATTTTCGAGTTTCCTCAGGTCTTTCATGGCGCATCCGTGTTTGCAAGAAATCTCGAAACAAGTGATGATATCGAAGCCAGAAATCAGTGCCTTCACCCACAGAAAATACAAATAGATTGCGCACTATCAATTTATCCATGAGGTCCCGCCAGGGGCAGTCGATTTGCAGCGCTTCCCCGATCACACGCTGACACCGACCGACATCAAATTCCTCCAATATAGATGTGCGCAGCATAAAATCCTTGATGGTTTGTGGTTGATTATCAAATACCTGCTGAGCTAAATATTCATACAGTCCCACGCCAGAAACACGAGCAACCCGAATCCGCTCCCCGATCTCATCATCAAGTAAATGGGTGGATAGCAAAAGGCCAGTTATCCATCCTTCCGTTTGTTCTGTGATTCCCACAGCGGATTCATCAGAGATCGTCAAATGATAGTTTTTAAGTAATAATGCCTGGATCTCTTCAGCAGAGAAGGAGATTTCTTCGAATGAAATACCGCCCACTTGATTGCGCGCAACCAGCAAAGGCATATCCGAAAGGGTTAGTAACCTGCGCGAAGAAATAAAAAGATGGCAGTTTTCATCGACATCCTGTAAAAAATGATTGATGAACTGCGTGATGCTGTCACTTTCCTCTATCAGATGGTAATCATCAAGTACAAGGATGAAATGCTCAGTGATATGCTCATAAATATCATTGACCAGGGTGGTAACCAGTGCAGGTATATCGAGTTTCTCCTGAGGGGTATTGTTCAAAACTGCTATCGAATTTTGTCCAAATTCCGGGAAACGGGCCTGTATAGCGCTGATGAAATGTGCTACAAACCTAAACGGATCCTGGTCCAACGTGTCCAATGAAAGCCAACTGATCGGCCATTCTGAGTGATTGGCAAAATCGATTAATAAGGACGTTTTACCATAGCCAGCAGGTGCTGCTATAATAATCAGCTTAAGATCAAGCAAATTATTTACTAACTCAAATAAACGCTGACGCGTCAAGATCTCATCGTGTCGACGTGGAATGATTATTTTTGTACGCGTGATTGGATAGTTGCTTTCCACTGATCCTTTTGATATTGATAGTACGATAATGTATTATGAAACTACTATTTAAGAAATTTTCCTCATTCGACGAAGAATTTAATGAAAATCTCTAAATATTCCATTAATTGATTGCTCAATGAATTTATTTTATCAGACATGAGCTGTTTTGTCTAAAAGGCATATTATATTTAGCCACACATCAACATTTTGTGTCTTGAAATTATCCACTTGATACTTGAATCTAAGTTGTTATTAAATACTCTTCGCACCGAATTTATTAAATCTCTTTCACTAATTTTAGAAGCACTCACTATTAATCTTTTTTTCTTGATATTCAAGGTGAGTATAATTAAACCAGAAAAGAAGAAAGGATACCTGATATATGCAGTGGTATTCAATAACCTTATCCATCCGTACAACAGGGCAGGGCCTACACAGTTTTACACATCAAATAAATTCCAAACTCCATGAATGGGGAGTGCATGAAGGTATGGCTTTTCTTTTTGTTCAGCATACCAGTGCTTCTTTAGTCATCAACGAAAATTTTGCCCCCACTGCCAGAAGGGATATGGAGCGGTTTCTGGATCATATCGCGCCAGAAGGTGAAAGCTGGTATGAACACACTGTGGAAGGGAGAGATGATTCACCAGCTCATATGCGTACGATGATCACGCACACAAGCTTGGCTATCCCGGTTGATGATGGGGCGTTGAACCTTGGCACCTGGCAGGGGGTATTCCTGGCAGAGCACCGTCGGAGAGCTCAGCTGCGTCAGGTGCTGCTGCGTGTGCTAGATGTAAGTTAAGGCATATGATGGTATTTCAAGGACATGTCTCTTAACCTCTGGATTTACACATAGCAATTATTAGTCATGCAAAGTGCAAAATCCCCGGTGACTATAAGATGTTGTTTTTTGATGTATATAGATAATGATTAATGACTTCCTCTACTGGTTGACTTTCCCTATCCCCTCCTTCTAAATGGCATTCATTTTCAAGCGAAATTCGCTCTGACTCTGTCATCAGACAAAGCGCCTGATCGAGATAGGCCTTTGGCGCCTTGGGGTGCTGTATGACATAGCTGAATAATTCCAATGCAGGTTTCTCCTGTCCCTCATGCATCATGTTACAAGCCAAACCTGCTAGAGCATAAAGGCTCAGGGGTGCCATTTGATTTTGTTTGGATAATCTAAGCGCTTCGATGAACATCTCTCGTGCAATATCCGTTGAACCCAACCCAATATATGCAAAACCCAGCCGTGAAAGAGAGCTTGAAATTCCCCAGCGATGGCCAAGTTCAGTAAAAAGCTCAAGAGCTTCTTCGCCTAATTTTAATGCCTGATCATAATGACTGAGAAAGCAAGTACTCATGCTCATACGGCTGAGTGAGTAACCTTTTCCAGCCTTGTTTTCAATCTCATTAAAAACATTAAGCGCGTCTTGATGATAACCCAAAGCCTGTTCATGTTCTCCTAAACCGTCTGCTGCCAAACCCATCTTGCTGATTGCAAAAGCAGCACCCCAAAGAGTGCCCTTCTCCATAAAAACGTCACGACATTTCTTAAGGGTGATTAATCCCTGCTCATATTCTCCAAGTAAAAAATAGACATGCCCCAACCACAATAGGTATGTTGGCCAAATTACATGATCACAATCCCGACCTAGCAAAATGGCTTCTTCTAAAAACGATCTGGCCGTCTCATATTCACCACGAAAAGAAGCATTCACACCCAAATTATGCATACATTCCGATAGTTCTGCGTCCAATCCAAACTTGTTCAGCGGCTCTAAGCAAGCGCTCGAGATGACTTCACTCTCGTCAATTTGCCCCAGGTTACTTAATAGGAATGCTTGATGTGCGCGACAGATCAGAATCACTGGGTCTGCAGATTGATCAGAACACTTAGCATTGGTTATGGCAACCTTCTTCAAGTTAATGATATTTTCAAAAGCATCAATGCCTTCGTGCCATCCGTGCACAGCAAAGAAGACATTGAAAGAAGTAAGAATTTTCTGAACAGACTCAACACGCCAACGTGAGCTGACCCATTGTACAGATGCATAGATATGATGTAATTCATTACATATTTCCGCCCGTGCTGCTAACATCTTTGATCCCATCAAATCTGTCTCGTGCTGAGTGAGGAAATCTGTGTAATATTGACAATATCGATTCTGTACTTCGGTGTGTATTGCGGGATTTTGTTGTAGTTGCTCAAAAGCAAATTGCTTGACTAGTTGATGCATCCTAAAGCGGCCTGCATGGTCACTATAGACTAGCGATTTACCCACTAATGACGCTAAATGAGGTAGGTCCAACTTAGTCACCTCAAAGGCTGATTTTCGGTTAAAGCTGCCTTGAAAAACCGAAAGTTTACAAAGGTCCTGTCTCTGATCCCCACTCAATAAATTCCAAGAACCATCGAATACGGCTCGGATACTTTGATGTTTATCAGGGGCATCCCGATTATCTGATTTCAGAAAATCCAGGTTATTTTCTACTTCAATTTTAATATCATCAATGGGCAATATTGACGTCCAGGCGGCTGCCAACTCAATACCCAGCGGCATCCCTTCCACCAGCTGACAGATATGCGCAATGCTTTGATAGGTCGGATGAGAAGGAGAGAAACCAATATTGCTTTGTTTTGCCCGATCCATAAACAATTGCACCGCTTCAATTTTGTCTGAAGTAATCTGCTCGTTTTCCGCTGAAACAGGTAAACCTTTAACTTCAAATAACCATTCTCCCTTTAGATTTAAGGGCTGACGCGAAGTGATTAATAATTTCAATCCCGGCACCCTTTCTAACATTTTTGAGAGTCTTTCTGCTTCAGGCACCAGAGCATCAAAACCATCCAGAATGAATAAAAGCACTCGTCCATGTAAATAGTCTATCAATTGGATTTCAGGGTCCAGCTGGGTGGCAATGGTATCAATATTAAATTTCAGGACATTCGCAATTGCATGGATCAAAAAGCCTGCATTGAGACAGCCTTCACAGGGAATGAAATAGATACCATCAGGGAAGGCGTTTAGAATCAGTTTAGCAACCTCGATCCCCAACCGGGTTTTTCCAGAACCACCTGGGCCTACCAAAGTGACAAGTCTGCAATTTGGCTTGTGAATTAGTTTGCTGATCTGATATAGTTCTGCTTTTCTGCCAACAAAACTGGTTTGCTGCGCAGGTAAATTGTGCATTGGATATTGAGATTCATAATCACGAGGTTCTCTACCATGCAAGATATTCTCATAGAGCTTTTGAGTGTTTTCCAAAGGCTCTATACATAATTCATCCTGAAGAATAGCGGCGCATTTTTTATATTGAGCAACGGCTGCATTGCGATCTCCACGCATCACATGCAGCAGCATACATTGCTGGTGGGCTTGTTCATCGAGTGGTTCCATTTCAAGCAGTCGACACACAAGTTTGAGCCCAAAAGCGACATCCTTTGTGTCAATTGCTCTTAAAACAGCTTCATGCAAGGCCTTTGAAACCAAATTCCTGACACGCCTTTGTTCGGCAAGTTGCCATTCTTCAAAAGGCGCACTATTCAATACTTTGAATCCCGCTAAAAAATCACCTTTGAAAAGGGCAAGGGCAGACTCAATTTCTCCCCTGTTGATCTTTCTATCCAGATCTTGCGTATCCAGATAGATATTTGCATCGGGTTTGATATTAACAGTATCACGTGTAATTTCTATAAATGGCCTAAGGATTTTTCGTAATACAGATAATTCAACCCTCAGGCTGACCAAAGCTTTGGCTTGGGAGTTTTCAGGCCAAAAAATACCAGCCAGCACTTCCCGTTGAATCGGTCTTTCCTCGATCGCCAGGTAGACCAATAGCGCCTGTGCTTTATGGGATCCAAAGTCCTTCAGGATCTCACCATCAAGACTTATACTTAATCCTCCTAAAGCATTTATCACTAACATAAGACCTCACTTCTTGGTGGAATATTGATCTATGATGGTGGACGCTTAAATGAACTTGATAATGAGAAAACAATACAGCTAACATTTTTACTAAATATTGATAGGATTTTGTGAGTTTTAACGATCTTTTCACGCTCTCCCTTTATTATACAAGAGAAAAATAGATTAGATGAGGAAAAACATCAATATGATTAAAACCACTCCATCCATATATATCTACCAGGTGCTCATTTCCTACTGCATGTTGATATCTGTTTTTCTGGGTTTTGTCATTGCCTGGCTCATTTTCCATCTAACGTCCAAGCCTGTCACGAGACCGGGCATCAATATTAAAGAGTTATGATAAGAAAGAAGTGTGTAATGAAATTCAAAACATTAATGATCATCAAAGCGGTTGTTTGCCTGACACTCGGGATCCCCATTTTGTTGATACCAAAATTCTTTTATGGCATTTTTGGGATGGATTTGACACCCGCGGGAATTTTTGTAGCCCAAGAATATGGCGCATCACTGATCGGGAATATGCTGCTCACCTGGATTGCCAGAAACGCCCATGAATCAGATTCTCGACGTGGGATAATATGGGCATTATGTGTATATGATGCGATAGGTTTTGTGGCCACGCTCGTGTTTGCCTTATCCGGTGTGCCTAATGCATTGATTTGGTTACCGGTGGCACTCTACCTGTTCCTGGCAATCGCTTATGGCTACTTCTTGGTCAATCCACCCAAGCCCTGATCTCTAGCAGAGATTCATACAATCATAAGGTCAAATCAAAAAGCTCCCCTCCTTGTGGACAAGGAGGGGTTGCTTAACATTTGAGGTCACATATAAAAACTTGTAATATATTTATTCAATACCTCAGGGAATTGAATATAATAATAATATACAACTTGAGAACTGCGTCAACTTTTTCAAGTTTAGGATTAAGATGCGCGGTTACTTCCGAGGATGTGGATCTCCTATTAGGGCTTATCCCCCACTTGCCATACTAACCCCCAAAGATCGAAACAACTTGATAACGGATGCACTTGTTTTCGATATACCTGAGGGAGCAACCATCCTATGGTATGGTGACACGATTGATGCAGTATATTTCATACCGAGCGGAAAGACCGTTGCAGGGTTCACACCACAAGGAGGCAACTATCGCTCTCTAACAACCATGGGGCCTGGTAATTTCTTTGTCGAGATTGCAGCGTTGACCGGTGTCGCCAGAACAGCAGATGTTGTGTCTACCGAAGCTACCAGCATGTTTCAACTGCCAGCACAATCATTGCGCAATCTCATGGCAAAAACCGCTTAAAGTGATATCTTCTTGGGCAAAATGACAGAACCCCTGATGCGGACCTCACCCACCGAACTACCGCATTTTGTAGGTGTTGATCATCAGGATACAAAAGAGTTTAGAACGACAAACTTATTAATTCAAGGTAAGCATTTCAAACATTTCAAGAGAAAAAACCCCTCCTAATAGTCGGTGGTGCTTTCTTTACCGATGATCATTATGAGATAGACCAGCCTTGTGAATTAAACCAACTAGAGCGCATCAGTATTGACCATACTGTCAAACATTACCCCATGATACGTACCAAAATCCCAGTCCAGATTAATGAACCTACACAGAAAAGTACAAAGGAGGTTAGCCCCATAATCGTGGTTTTGAGAATTTTTTGTTGGGTAGATGTGTCCTCCCGACAATAGATCAGCAATGAATTAGCCCAGACATACCTCGGATGTTCCCAACCCATAACCTTCAGATATTTCATAATCAAAAATAAAACCAGCGGTAGGTGTTGAAAAAAAATGCGTTTTTGAGGGAATACCTGAGCTAAGAAATCAAGGAGGGTTTTCAAATTCGTGCAGCTGGTTATATTTAAAACCCTGCCAATAAAACGGTGTAGATTTTACAAATTGCCTTAAAAAATATAGGGAATCAGCGCCCAGGTATGTTCTTTATATGACTCATAATCCGGAAGATGTTGTTGAATGAAACTCTCTTCGATGGAGATGCGCAGCATAATGCCCAGAATTGCCACCAGTGAGGGTATCCAGGATGGCCCCGCCGCTAAAAATAACGGACAGGCAACACAAAATAAAATATTTCCTAACGAAATTGGATGTCGGATGGTTTGATACAGCCCAGTCACAACCAGGCTGGTATTTTCAATTTCGAGAGCTTTTGTGAAACCATGCTCGAGGTCCCAATATCCTTTAATAGAAAAGAATCCAGCCGCAGCAAAAAGGAAGCCACCCAGAGCCATCTCCCAAATATCGGGGCGATATCCCAGGAGAATGAATTCCAAAACTGGCCCAATCAAAACCAGCCATAAGGGCACAAGGATAAGCCAAACTGTCCAGTCATTCCAGCCTTTTCGGATATGATTCTCCGGGCGGATCAAAACTGCCCGTTCGCTGATCTTCAATCCACCGAACATGGCAGCATATATCATTAGAGGATAATATTCCATCAACCATTCCATATTACACACCTTTATTTAAGCGAAAAAAGGTTAACACCTTTATTCTTAAATATACCCGAAGAATGTCCCGTGAAATATGAATTCTTTCAAACTTATTGGGATAATATGTTCAGAATATTGCCGCAGGAATTATCCACTCATGACGCGAACAACCCGTAGTCCTGGACAGACACACTTGCATGCCTGCTAAAACGAATCAGACTGATTAAAGAGAAACTTTCCTCTTAGAATAGATCAGTCATTAATTGATATCTTAGTAGTAAAATGAGTACGTAATCAAAATAGTGAGGAATATAATATGCCTTTTCTCAAAGAATCATCAGCCTGGTTAGCCCTCGAAGAACACCAACAGGAGATGAAGAATATCCATATGCGGGACCTATTTGAGCAAGACCCGCTGCGATTCTCAAAGTTCTCAATACAATTTAATGATATTCTGTTCGATTTTTCTAAAAATCGCATTACAGATAAAACAATCTCCCTCATGATTGACCTGGCCCGACAATCCAATCTCAAAGAGAACATTGAATCAATGTTCTGTGGTGAGAAAATAAATATCACCGAGAATCGAGCCGTATTACATATCGCCCTGCGCAATCGCTCAAATACACCCATTCCGGTTGATGGTCAGGATGTCATGCCGGAAGTAAACCATGTACTTGAGAAAATGCGACAATTCAGTGATGCGGTACGATCGGGTGCCTGGAAAGGCTATACCGGAAAACCGATCAGGGATGTCGTCAATATTGGAATTGGCGGTTCTGACCTTGGGCCAAAGATGGTTTGCGAAGCCCTGAAACCTTATCACAAAGAAGGTTTGAGCGTTCATTTTGTGTCTAATATTGACGGCACGGATATAGTTGAGACCCTAAAACCTCTCAGCCCCGAAACAACACTGTTCCTTGTCGCCTCTAAATCCTTCACTACTCAAGAAACAATGACAAATGCTCACACAGCCCGTCACTGGTTTCTAGAGGCATCCAGGAACGAATCAGACGTGGCAAAACACTTCGTTGCCATCTCCACCAACCTCACATTGGTGTCTGAATTTGGCATTGATAAAGAGAATATGTTTACCTTTTGGGATTGGGTGGGTGGTCGCTATTCGCTTTGGTCTGCTATCGGTCTATCAATCGCCCTCTACATTGGCATGGAAAACCTTGAATCCCTCTTGCTTGGTGCACATAAAGTCGATCAGCACTTCCATACCACCCCTTTTGAAAACAATATTCCCGTGATCATGGCACTCTTAGGGATCTGGTACAACAATTTCATGGGCGCACAATCTCATGCAATCTTACCGTATGACCAATACATGCTCTATTTTCCCGCTTACTTTCAGCAAGGTGATATGGAAAGCAACGGTAAATCTATCACACGCCAGGGGGAACGGGTTGATTATTCAACAGGACCCATAATCTGGGGACAGCCAGGCACAAATGGACAGCACGCCTTCTACCAGCTCATCCATCAGGGCACAAAACTCATCCCCTGTGATTTCTTGGCTGCGGTTGAAAGCCACAATCCCAGGTTTGACCACCATCCCATCTTGTTATCTAATTTCCTGGCCCAAACTGAGGCGTTGATGAAAGGAAAGACAGCAACAGAAGTGCGCTCTGAATTGATCAAAGAAGGGTATGATGGTGAAGACTTAGAGCTTCTGACAGCCGCCAAAACATTCCCTGGGAACCGCCCCACCAATTCCTTCCTCTATAAAAAACTGACTCCTGAAATTCTCGGATCACTCATCGCATTGTATGAACATAAAATATTCACTCAAGGAATTATCTGGAATATTAATTCCTTTGATCAGATGGGGGTTGAACTCGGTAAGGTTTTAGCCAAAAAGATTTTGCCAGAATTCTCCGGGAAAGAAAAAGTTAAGAGTCACGATTCCTCGACAAACGGGTTGATCAATCACATAAAAAATCTTCAAGAAAAACAGGAATAAATAATGGTCAAACAAATAAAAGTGCTGTTCGTCGCAGCTGAAGTTGCCCCACTCGTCAAAGTAGGCGGCCTGGGAGATGTCGCCGGCTCACTTCCATATGCTCTAAAATCATTATCTCCCGAGGATAATGGCGGGCATACAGTTGATATTCGGCTTGTACTACCTTTTCACGCAGTGCTTCGCAAGAAAATCTCTGATCCAAAATTCCTCTTTTCCTTTAATGTCCCCACCAAAAATGAACCCATCAATGCAAAGGTTTTCTACACCCAGATCAATGAGATCCCCACTTACTTGATCGCTGGTAAACCTATTGATAATGCGCCTTTAGTTTATAGTTCAGATGCGAACATTGACGGTTATAAATACACTTTTTTCTCGATGGCCATTTTACCGCTCATTAAAGAACTGCAGTGGTGTCCAGATATTTTACATGCCAATGACTGGCATACAGCGCTGGCGGTTTATGACCTTAAAAAGAAAAAAACATCCGATTCCTATTTTAAGGACATCCAGTCGATTTTAACCGTTCACAATCTCCCTTTTATGGGAGCAGGTACTGATGCCGCCTTTGATGCCTTTGGTATTCCACCCAGCCGATATCCCCGTGTTCCTGGTTGGGGTAGGAAATTTCCACTCCCCCTTGGGCTTCAAACGGCTGATCGCATTTCAACAGTTTCACCTACGTATGCCAAAGAGATGATGACGCCGCAGTATGGCTGCGGCCTTGAAAAATTATTGCAAACTCGGAAAAAAGTGGTCTCAGGGATTGTCAATGGGCTGGACCAAGAAAGCTGGAATCCTGCCACAGACCCTCAGATTCCCACAAACTTTGACACCCTTTCTCTATCCAAACGAAACCAAAACAGGCATGCGTTAATAAAGGAATTTAAACTGAATCCGGACCCCAGCATCCCTCTATTAATACTCATTTCACGCATGGATCAACAAAAAGGCGTGGATCTCGCAGTCGAAGGGCTTACTGGGGTCATAAAAAAGAAGTGGCAGGCGATTTTGCTTGGCTCAGGCAATCCTGAACTGGAAGCATCTTGTCTTGAGTTGGCAGAGGAATACCCCAACAAAATTCGTACTGTCATTCGTTTTGATGCGGCATTAGCAAGGCGCATGTATGCGGGTGGTGATATTTTACTGATGCCCTCCCGTTATGAGCCTTGTGGTTTGGCACAGATGATGGGCATGCGCTATGGATGTGTTCCCTTAGCTCGGGCTACCGGTGGTTTAAAAGATACCATCGTCGATGTTGTAAAATCTCCAAAGAAAGGTACCGGGTTTTTGTTTGGACCTGCAAAAGCAAATGCTTTTGCAAAAGCTGTCAAAAGTTCCCTGAACATTTATAAAAATCAAGACCAGTGGAAACAAATGCAAATACGTGGTATGAACCAGGATTTCTCTTGGAAAAGATCAGCATTGAACTATATTGATCTTTATCTGCGGGTGCTTGGAAAAAATTTTACAAGCAGCAACTAAATAACATTAAAAATGAACAGGTAGACAGTAGTCGTGCTATCTACCTGTTTTGTTAAATAGATTCTAAACGCTTTATCCTGATTTCCTGCGATCATCTATTGCGTCTAATAATAACGTAAAGGCATCTGCGAAGGATTTCAAGCCTTCATCAAGCAGCTCAGAAGTCACTTCATCCATTGAAATACCGAGGTTCTCAAGACCAGCAAAACACTGCCTGGCACCCTCCAAATCCTTTTCCAATGTTTCCTTGATAACCCCATGATCCAAAATTGCTTCAAGCGTGTGAGGGGGTATGGTATTGATTGTTTCAGGGCCAATTAGCTCTTCAACATATAGAACGTCTCGATAATTCGGATTTTTTGTACTGGTTGATGCCCAAAGGGGACGTTGGGGACGTGCGCCTTTTTCTCTTAGCATGGTAAAACGATCTGAATTAAAAACGTTCTTATACGCCTCATATGCCAGGCGCGCATTGGCAATGGCCGCCTTACCCATGAGGTCTTTGGCTTTTTCAGCCTGTTCCCCTCCAGAGTCAATGATTGCTTGCAAGTGCTTATCCACTTTTACGTCAATCCTCGAAATAAAGAAAGATGCCACAGCTGCTATCGTATCTAAAGGCAAACCAGCTTCTACTCGTCGCTCCAACCCTTTCAGGTATGCTTCCATCACCTCTCGATAGCGTTCCAGGGAGAAAATCAAAGTAATATTGACGTTAACCCCAGCAAAAATCGCTTCTTCAAACGCTGGTAATCCAGCTTTGGTACCGGGAATTTTGACCAATAAATTGGGGCGGTTGACCCGCTGCCACAAATCCTTCGCCTGCATTAAGGTCTTTTCTGTATCATCGGCGATATAGGGGCTCACTTCGAGGCTGATCAAGCCATCGTCACCATTGCTCTCTTGATAAACATTATGGAAGAGATCTGCTGCCGCCTGAATATCTTCAATGGCTAAAATGAAGAAAACATCTTCTGCACTCAACGCTGGATCCTTCAATGGCATTAAACTCTTATCGTAATCCGTTGATTTTGTGATCGCTTTCATGAAGATGCTTGGGTTTGATGTCACCCCACGAATTTCACCTCGTTCGATCATTCCTGCCATTTCGCCGTTTTCAAGCAGTCTGCGTTCAATATTGTCATACCAGACAGACTGGCCTTTTTCTAATAACTTCATCACTGAATTCATTTTGCTGCAATCTCCTTTATTGATTTCATAAAAATAATAAGATAAAAAATTACCAAACCAGGCTCTTCAAAACTGATTATTGCTTGCTGCGTCGCATCATAACGTTCCTCTTCGATCACAAACCCTAATAATCTTACCTAAAGAGACGTTCATTTCAAAACCTGCATGTCATTTTGGATTGCAGCAAGCCTGATCCTAACCCTAAAACACCAATTAAAAAACCAACGATCCTACACCCTGTCAGTTTTGTGATGACACCCTTCTGAATCCGAAGGCAATTGAAGATCATCATCTGCTTAAACCCCAGAAATTTTTAACACGAAATATCATGAGCGTTCCGCCGCTCAATCCGGAGATTCAGTATGACTCTTTTTTTATCCTACAGTCCCTTACGATTTTTTGCCTTTACTTGTCCATGTTTCGGTATTTGGTCTTAGATTATTTCTTTGTCTTTGCTTGAAATAACATTTTCTTGATCTCCTCAAAAACTGAAGGGATTAGCGCAAGTAAAATGACGACCATCCACTCCCTGAAGGATAAGAAAGTTGTGTTAAAAATGCTCTGCAAGAAAGGCACATTCACAACCAGAAGCAGCAGGACGATAGAAAACAATACGGCATATTGCATGTATTTATTCGATAAAAATCCGAGCTTTAGCAGGGGAATCCTTTCTGAGCGCACCGTGTTCGCCCGGAAGAGTTCCACAAGGGAGAGGGTCACAAAAGCCATTGTCACGGCATGCGTCACATCCACACCCTGCCACTGATGCTGAAACACTGTAAGCAAAGTTTTATTCCCAATAATGACAGCATCCAGATGCCAGTACAAACCAAGCACAAATGCAGCCAGCACAGCAGTCGTTTGGAGGATCGTTCGCACGATCAATGCATTACGCATTTCCTGATTGATAATTGATTCGTCTTTTGGTCTGGGTGCACGGGTCATGATATCTGCCTCGCCTTTTTCCATCGCCAGCGCCAGGGCAGGAGCACCATCGGTAAGAAGATTCAACCACAATAATTGGATAACGGTAAGCGGCATAGGCAAGCCAGCAAGCGTTGTCAGGAAAATGATCAAAATCTCCGCTATATTGCACGAGATCAAGAAAAAGACAAATTTCCGGATGTTTGCGTAAATAACACGCCCCTGTTCCACTGCAGCGACGATACTGGCATAATTATCATCTGTCAGTACCATGTCTGCCGTACCCTTTGCGACATCAGTGCCGGTAATCCCCATTGCAACGCCGATATCCGCTTTTTTCAGTGCCGGCGCATCGTTAACACCATCCCCCGTCATTGCGGCGATGTAGCCTTTGTTTTGCAGTGCAGATACGATGCGCAATTTATGTTCTGGCGAGACCCGAGCAAAGATAGACACGGATTTTGAAGCATCTTCCAACGCTTGATCTGACATCGCTTCCAATTCTGAACCGGTTATCACTTCACCCGTTTCAGATATCCCCAGGTCCTTTGCGATATATTGAGCGGTGAGGGGATGGTCCCCTGTGATCATGATCGGCCGGATCCCTGCTGATTTACATGTTTGTACGGCTCCTTTCACCTCGGGACGGGCAGGGTCAATCATACCGACCATACCGACAAAGACGAGATCATGCTCGACATCCACTGCGTTCAGATCTTCCGGAATGTCTTCGAGCAAATGGGTCGCAACACCCAGCACCCTTATCCCCTGCTTGGCCAAACTTGCATTTGCGTTTTCGATTCGTGCGCGCCATTCATCATCCAAAAGTTCATGATGATCTGCCACGCGCACCTGAGTGGAGATATCCAACAAACCATCTACAGAACCTTTTGTAAAGGCAACATAGGATCGCCCATCATTGAACAACTGCTCAAAGTCCCAGATTCCGTGCAACGGTAGCGGGACTTCATCACATGTTTGCGGCAAACGATGAATTGTGGTCATACGCTTGCGTTCAGAATCAAACGGAACTTCAGCTACCCTGGACATTGTGCCTTCCAATAATCCCTTTGGCAAGCCCAGACGAGTGGCTGCCACGACCAGAGCCCCTTCGGTCGGGTCACCGATCATGACAAAGCGATGGGGTGTTTCTTTATCTGCTTCGATCACAGCGTCACTGCACAAAGAACCCCCAACGATCAGCAAAGTCAGCTCAGAATGTTTTCGAAGCAACGCCTTTTGTGCTTCATTGGGTTCTTCAACCAGCAAGACTTCATTGATGCTAGTGCTTAAATCCTTCTCCTCAATTTGGGTCAAATCAAGTTCATTATTGGCCATATCCAGGATGGTGACGGTCATTCGATTTTCGGTGAGTGTCCCGGTCTTATCAGAACAAATCACGTTGACTGAGCCGAGGGTTTCCACAGCCTGCAATTTTCGGATCAAAGCATGCCGCTGAACCATCTCCCGCATCCCCAGGGCAAGACTGATCGTCACCACTGCAGCCAAACCTTCAGGAACGGCAGCAATCGCCAGGCCAACCGCAATCATGAAACTTTCAACAATGATCGGCCCTGTTTCGCTGTTGATCCCCGACACAAAAACACCACTTCTAAATAAGGTCAAAAGAAACACAACCCCGCAAATAACTAAAGCGGCAAACCCCAAAGTTTTACCGAGTTGATCCAGCTTCGATTGCAGTGGGGTCTCTTCCTCTTCCATGGTTTGCAGCATGCCTGCGATCATACCAATTTGTGTTTTCATGCCTGTGCTGACCACAATGCCATGACCACGTCCGTAATTAATGAGCGTCCCGGAAAACACGGAATTCTTTCTATCCCCAAGAGCTGCACTGGGTTCAATCAGGATGGCAACATTTTTCTGCACAGGCACGGATTCCCCTGTGAGCGCAGCCTCCTCAACCCGCAGGTTGATAGACTCAACCAGACGAATATCAGCCGGCACAAAATTACCAGCCTCCAGATAGACAATATCACCAGGTACAAGGTCACGTGCAGGAACGGAAACCCTCACCCCATTGCGTAAGACCTGGCACTCAGGCGCAGCCATTTTCTTCAAGGCTGCCAGGGCTTCCTCGGCTTTGCTCTCCTGCACAACACCCAGGATGGCATTGAGTACAACGATCAGCATGATGACTCCCGCTTCAATCCAGTCACCCAATAATGCTGAAATAACCGATGCGATAATCAACAGGATCACAATGAAATTGTTTAACTGCGGCATTAAGAGCTGGAAGAGGGAGGGTCGGGGTTTTTCCATTAATTCATTCAAGCCATATTTTTCTTGACGCTTTCGGACCTGATCATTTGTCAATCCCTCTGACGGAGAGGTATCCATTTCCGCATAAATATCCTCGATGATTTTATCATGCCAGATTTGACCATTATCTGGCAGCAGATCATTTGTTTCTTTACTTACATTCTCATTCATAACTTCCTCCATGAGCGATTATCTGGAAGATTGGGGTGATTTTAATTGTAACCTTGTTTGTGTGGATAGCTTGTGGATTGTGGTGATTTTTCACCCATCGGTAGGCTTGTTAGCTGACAAATTATGACTGAGCCCATAAAATCTCAGGCGGCATTTGTCTCATCGAAAATAGATTTCTCCAACTAAACTCTTTCGACAATGGTCACATATAATTTGATTTGACATGGTTAAGCCCCTTTTTGAAAACGATCAATTACTCACTCAATCACATATATTGTAATACAACGCCGTTGCACCTTACCCCCTCATGCATATGGTGTCCAAATAAAACGTCATTTTGGAACTCTTTTGTTATCGGAAGCTCTTGCGTGTTTTTATGATCCTCTTACAGTTTCAAAGAATGCATCCAGGTTCTCAATCGGTGTATGGGGAGGGATATCACATCCCGAAGAGATCATAAAATTGGGGTATTGACTCGTGTGCCGCAGCAGTGCATTTGTCTTCTCGTGAACCATCTCTGGTGATCCTGTCAGGAAGACATTAGTCGGGTCAAGGTTGCCTGACAGAATGATATTCTCATCTACTTTAGAAAGCGCTTCCGGAATATCCATTGGTGTACTGAAGTGATAAATCTCCAAATCAGCTTCCAGTATCTTGTTCAGGTGTACGATCCTTGCCCCACAATTATGGTAAACAATAGAAAAATGACTGTTAGAGGTATGAATAGACATTTGCTTAATATATTTGGATGAGAAACGACTTAATCCTTTTGGTGAAAGTAAGCCTGCCGCTGGTTCTGCCATAATCACGCCGGCCGCATTAACCGCTCTAAAAGCCAATGCATATTGAATTAGAAATACTGTAACTTTTTCCATTATCTTTTCTAATGTCTCTGGCTCTGTTATTGACAATTCCAGGATCTCAGATAAACCAAATAACCTCCCTGCTAATGAAAAAGGTCCAATGATACTTCCCAATACTGGATTCTCAGATGCTCTGACGAGATTCTCTACCGTTTGAAGTTGGACCTCAGCGCGGTCTGAATTTGGTTCTGGAATAGAAAGGCCAGCAATCTCTTCTACGGATGAGATTTTTCTACCGATGACGGTCGGGATCTCATCCCCATCCATACGAATCTCACATCCAAACATCTCCGCTTCCACACTGAGGTCCATGGCTGTCATCAAAATATCCATCTGGAAGCGTTCATGCAGGGCTAAAATGGCTTCACTCTGTGCTTGAGCACTTGTAACAACATCAATAACTTTTGCGTTAATTAATTCAAGCCCTGCATATACGCCTATCGGCATTGGGATGGGATGGGGGGATTTAATAATTTGATCAGCTAATTTTGAAGGCATCAATATTCTCCAGAATGATCTTATCGATGATTATAACGCCGTGTGAGAAAGGAAAGAATTTTTAATAAGCGGACGACGAGAGATTCTATCCTGGAGCGAAGCGGAACTCCTTGTGAGTAGGAGCGAAGCGGAACTCCTTGTGAGTAGGAGCGAAGCGGAACTCCTTGTGAGTAGGAGCGAGGCGGAACTCCTTGTGAGTAGGAGCGAAGCGGAACTCCATGTGAGTAGGAGCGAAGCGGAACTACTTGTGAGTAGTAGCGAAGCGGAACTACTTGTGAGTAGTAGCGAAGCGAAACCCCAAAGCGTAGTAAGGTGGGCTAAATAGGTACTCAAACTCGACTTGATGTTATTAAAATAAAACATCCTTCACGATCTGAGGATGTTTTAATAAGCGGGCGACGAGAGTGTACAGCCTACCCCCTGCGGGTATTCGAACTCGCCAAAATTAGTATCGAATGATCCTCAATTTACATAAAACACCCTCGAGCTTACGAATGTGTTTTAATAAGCGGGCGACGAGATTCGAACTCGTGAATGTCAGCTTGGAAGGCTGATGCCTTACCACTTGGCGACGCCCGCATGAAGCCTTCTTATTTTACGCGAATCAGCCCATATGGTCAATAAATTGGGCTGATCGATTAATCTTCCCCCATTAATGCCTTCCCCAGCAGTTCCCGTGTCAACTGCGGGTCCGCTTTGCCACGAGTTTCACGCATCACCTGCCCCATGAACCAGCCAAACAGCCCTTCCTTGCCGCCGCGGTAGTTTGCGACCTCATCCGGGTTTTCCTCCAGCACTTCGTTAATCACGCCCTGCAGTGCGATATCATCACTGACCTGTCCCAGGCTTTCCTCTTTTACAATTTCCAAAGGCGCTTTGCCTGTTTCCTGCACCTTTGAAAGAAGCGCTTTACCAGTGGCGTTGTTGATCGTCCTTGCGTCCACCAGCTTGATCACTTCTGCCAGGTATTCAGGACTGAGCACGAGCTGATCAGCGCTGAGACCCAGATCATTAAGCATGCGCAGGACATCGTTCATGATCCAGTTGGAGACGACCTTTGCATCCCCCCCATAGGCTTTCACCGTTTTTTCATAATATTCCGAGATCGGTCGGTCCGATGTAAGGATATCCGCGTCATATCCTGGTAATTGAAATTCTTCCATGAAACGCGCCCGTCGTTCCATCGGCAGCTCCGGTAATGACGCCAATATCCCATCCCGCCATTTTTCATCCAGCTTCAAGGGGAGTAAATCAGGTTCGCGGAAGTAACGGTAATCCGCTTCCGTCTCCTTAGAGCGCAATTTATTCAGCCGGTTATGCGTATCATCCCAATCCAGTGTCCAGGCTTTCACCTTACCGCCGGATCCAACCAGCGCAATTTGCCGTTCAATCTCTTTATTGATCGCGGTGCGCACCGCTTCGATCGAGTTGACATTCTTGATCTCAGTTTTGGTATTGAGTTTGGTGCTGCCCACCGGGCGGATCGAGACATTGGCATCACAGCGCAAATGTCCCTTTTCCATATTCGCTTCCGAGACGCCCAGCCAACGCAATAACTGACGCAAACGGATCAGGTATTGCGCGGCTTCATCCGCTGAACGCAGATCAGGTTCAGTGACCATTTCCACCAGCGGGACACCGCAGCGGTTGAAGTCCACATAACGCTGGCCATGTTCATACCTGGTCTTGCCAGCATCCTCCTCCAGATGCAATTTGGTGATATGCACCCGTCGTTCCGTCCCATCAGGCATCGGAAGATCCATATAGCCGCCTTTTCCCAGGGCCATGTCGTATTGTGAAATCTGGTATCCCTTGGGGAGGTCCGGATAGAAATAGTTCTTCCGGTCAAAGTATGAGGTCAACCGGATCTCAGAATGCATGGCTGCAGCAAGCAGTGCACCTTTCCGCACAGCTGCTTTATTCAGAACAGGGAGCACACCCGGCAGCCCTGAACACACCGGGCAGATATTGGTGTTGGGTGGATTTTCCCATGAATCCGCCTTGCACCCGCAGAAAATCTTGGTGGTTGTATTCAATTGGATATGAGTTTCAAGCCCAATAACAACTTCATAATCAATCATAATTACTTCCTTCAGGATCACGTCTGAACGGCAAGGTTGAGTTTTCCTGCCCAGGTGGCAAATACAGGATATCGCCAATCTTTGCCTTTAAATGCATTATAAGCAGCCACGAGGTCAACCAAACTCAAGCCCAAAAGCACCAGTGACATCAAACTAACCCATCCCATGCTGCTGAGCACAATAAACAGGGTAATGATCAAATAAATTATCGGCGTTTCTGGTTCAATCGTATCTGCTATGATATTTGTACCAACAAAGGCGATGATCATCCAGAACACCATTCCAATAAATTGAGTACCTAAAAACAGCGCCGCGACCAAACCCATAAATCCGTCATACAGCGCAGCCTGTAAAGCATGGAAACTGACATAGCTCGACTCCCCCCTCTTGATGCCCCAAATAATCAATGCAGGGATCAGCCCCAGGAAATAAGCCCAACCCGCGATTGTTTTTTCATCTGAGGGAATCTCCTCTGAAACCGAACCTGTCATACTTTCCTCCCAGAAGACCGCAGCACCTGGGGGCATCGGCTCCGCCAATCAGCATGTTCTGTGGCTTGTTCAAAGGCATAACCCGCCTGGAAGAGTGTCTCCTCTTTGAAATCCGGCGCCATCAGCTGAACCCCAATTGGCAAGCCCTCCCCATCGAACCCAGCAGGGATGGAAATGCCCGGGATGCCCGCATGATTGGCTGGAACAGTGAGTTGGTCAGCGTACTGCATCAGGATTGAATCGCCGTACACATCCGCCATCTTGAAAGCCGTGGTTGGCGTTGTAGGGGTCAGGAGTGCATCGACTCTATAATCACTCTGAGGGTCAAAGGCTGCTTCGAAATCCGAGCGGATCAAGCTGCGCACCCGCAGTGCACGCTGGTAGTACTGCTCACTGAACTGGGCGGCGCTGACATACATCCCCATCAAAATCCTCAGCTTGGGCTGCAAGCCAAAACCTTCCGAACGTGTCTGGCGATACATCTCATGCCTATCCCTGAAGCTGGATCCGGTGCGATACCCGTATTTAACACCATCGTAACGGTGCAGGTTCGAAGCCGCTTCAACCCGGCTGATCACAAAGTAGACCGGGATGCCGTAGACCGAGTTGGGCATCGGAATGTCTTCCACGATCTCAGCGCCCTGTTTTGCCAGGGAGTCCGCTGCCTGTAAGGTCGCATTGCGGATGTCTTCCGGCAATACCTCTTTCACCATTTCACCCGTTATCGGATCAGGAAAAACCATCTGCATCATGTCAGGTGATAACCCAATGCGCATGCCTTTCACGCCTTGATGGAGGCTTGCCAGGTAATCCGGAACCGGGACGCGTGCAGCTGTACTATCATGAGGATCTGCACCAGCCATGACGCTCAGCATCAATGCCGCATCACGGACATTTCTGGCTATAGGGCCGGGGCAATCCAGTGAAGATCCAAAGGCAATCAACCCGTAGCGCGAGACCCGCCCATAAGTGGGTTTAAGCCCCACCACGCCGCAAAATGCCGATGGCTGCCGGATCGAACCACCAGTATCCGTCCCCAGGGACAGCAATACCTCACCGGCCGCTACCGAAGCTGTTGAACCGCCAGACGAGCCGCCCGGCACACGGGAAGTGTCCCAGGGGTTGCGTGTGGATGGCTGAAAAGCAGATGACTCGGTTGAGGAACCATAGGTGAATTCATCCAGGTTGACCTTTCCCATTATCAGCGCCCCAGCCACCTCAAGGCGATTAACTGATGTGGCCGTGTAGGGCGCGACAAAGTTCGCCAGGATGCGCGAGCCAGCTGTAGAGGGCGTCCCCCTGACGCAGAAGATATCCTTGATCGAAACCGGTACGCCAGCCAGGGGACCGACGAGTTCACCAGCCTTCACACGGGCATCAATTTGCAGGGCTTGCTGCCTTGCCCTATTATCTGTGAGTGTGATAAAGGCATGCACTTTCGAATGATCTTCTTCCCTCAGATCCCCTTGATCAAGCGTTCCAGGTCGACCGTCAACGGCTTCAATACGCGCTATGGCAGCATCAAGCACCTCAACAGCGGAAAGTTCCCCTGTTTTCACTTTTTTTGCAATTTCAAAAGCAGAATGATCTAATATCGTCATGATTTATTAATCCAATTTTGTGGGGGGAAGATCGGGGACAATAATGTAGCCATCGTCCACCCGCGGGGCTTGAGCTAAAATTTCTTCAGGGTTATCGCATTCTACCCATTTGTCCTCACGCAGCGGTGGACTGCTTTGGGAGGTGTAGGGAATTCCATGCGATGTCAGGGGTACATCATCTGCAAGCGGCACTTCTTCGAGCTGGTGGATGGCTCGCAATTGGTTATTCAACTCTCGGCGTAAATATTCTGCTTCTTTGGGATCAAATGCAAAGGCAGCCAGTTCAACAAGGTGTTCAAATAATGCTGGGGTAATTTCATTGGTCATAGGACATATCATCCAATCGAATACAAAAAATCTTATGTTTTAGTCTGAATGTATATGATACCTTAAAGTCCCTTAATACGATTAGAGTAAGAATTTATCTCACTATGATAGAATTTTTTCCTTAACTATTTTATAACCGGTTGGCATTCTAATTGCAACATCCATCAAGTGAAATGGATTAACAAAAACATTAGAAAATATCTTAGATGATAAAAAGATACATCCTCCTATTGATCGGCTTGACTGGCCTGCTGAGTCTCCTCGCGCCAACCACTGCAGGCTCTTCACAACCGCTGAGACCTGATAAGGATATGATTTCAAATTATTTGAAGTCCCATCCGCTGATCACCGGTTCAGGAGCGAATGTCCTGGAAGTATTGATCCAGAGTGAAGCACTGGTGATCGATCTATCCCAACATATTCTTCCTGATGGCATTTATAAAGAAACCATCTTCACTCAGCTGCAGGCTGATATGGATCAGGCTTTAGGGATTAACCTTTTCTATATGACCAGCTTCAAGGTGGAAGGGCAACCACTTGAATACTGGGGGCGTCCTGTACCTGAATTTGATACCCAAAGAGACACACCCGGTATCCAGCAGCTGCCAGGGTCAGGCCCCCTTTCAGGTGTCAAGATCGCACTCAGCCCGGGGCACGGCTTGTATTGGAATGAGACCTATTCAGAATGGCGTTATCAGCGGATCGAGTTTTTCGGGATCCGCGAGGATACCGTCAATGCAGAGATCATGCGCTACCTGCAGGCGGCTTTGCTGAACCAGGGCGCTACCGTAATCCAATTACGTGAATTAGACTTCAATGCCCGTACAGGCGTGACGGGTTACCCTGCCTGGCATGAATCCGCCCGACGATACGCCATTTTTGAAGGGCTCCCCTCCTCTGTGTATGATGGCAGTAATAATAACTACAACAGTGACATCCGAACCAGACCCTACATGGCCAATTATTTTGGCGCTGACCTGTTCATCAGCCTGCACAACAACGGCTGGGACGGCACCTTGCGGGGAACAGAAACCTACTATGATATCACCAATCACCCCGGCTCAGGGGTTTTTGCCAACACGATCCATGAAAGCATCATCAATGCCATTCACCAGGATTATGACCCGGACTGGATCGACCGCCACGTACGGGCGACGAATTGGACATATGGTGAGATCTACTATGCGGATATGCCAGCCGCCTTGATCGAGTTAGCCTTCATGGATAACCCCATCGACAACAGCTATCTCCAGGATGAAGCCTTTAAACTTCTTGCAGCAAATGCGATCACGAAGGGGATTTGTGATTATCAGGGGGTTACCTGCGACAATATATCCGTGACACTCCCAATCCTTTTGGAAACACCAAATCTGACTCCAGCATTCGAGGGCGGGATGTGCGGTTCGGGGTGGTACGAACTGACCAATCAGCGCGATCAGCCTGCTTATTTAATGCTTAACACTAACAGTGAAAACCAAAACACGCATACGGCTGAATGGCAAATTGATTTGCCCTTGAGTGGCGAATTCCGCGTGGAAGCGTTCATCCCGGACCACGGCGCAATAAACTGGCTCTGCCCTGATAAAACGATCAACTGGGACACGGGCAATGCTGTGTATCGTATCTCACATGCCAACGGGAACTCCTCAACACATGTCAACCAAGCACCTATTGCAAATGATTGGGTTGACCTGGGAATTTTCTACTTTGATGGCAGCACATCCGCTAATGTGACGCTCACAGACCTCACTGGCGAACCCTTCCAAACAACCACCGTTTCAGCCAGCGCACTTCGCTTCACGTTGGTCAGCCATGCAGACAACCCAATTTACAACACCCCCTGGGTGGATGCTGCCTGGCTAACCGATGAAGCCAACGCACCGATCAGTTCAATCCGAACATATTTTGAATTCATTGGCAGCTGCCTGGAATACCCCATCCAAGATGCGGATGGTGTGGAAATTGACCTGTCCACGCTGATCCATGAAGCATCAGTCACATACCAGGTCAATCCAAAACTATTATTAGCCCTGATGGAATCTGAACAGGGTGCGCTCAGCCAGTGTCCAGACGCAGCAGCACTTTCAAATTTATTGGGATTGGATCCCCCCTCAACAGCCAGAGAACAAATCGCTACGGGGGCAACGATGATCGCGAATGCAATCAATGCCCTTGATAACACGGGTATAACCCCAAACGGGTGGCAGACCGACATCTCCAAAGTCACCTCAGATGGCGTTGTTGTCGTTCCCGCCTCTGATGCCATCACCATCCTGTTTGATCACACGCCTTATGCAGGCACTCTTTGGGGAGGGAATAACCCGGATGAGGGAGGTGTTCAGGCGATTTATGATGCATTCATTAATTTCGGTCTCTCAGCTCCCCTTCCAACTGAGATTTTCAATTTCTACCTGCCAATCCTCCAATAACGTACTGATCTGATCCGCCGGTATTCTTAAATGTTTATATTGATCACATTTCTTAATTTCACATGCTTGAATTTCTAGGTACCCACTCATGCTATAATCTGGACACAGCCACACCAGGATCACAATCATGTCCCCTGTTGAAACTTCTCAAAATTTAACCTCCTCTGACAATCACACACAAAAGGAGCATGTTCACAACCCTGGAAACCGGTTGGCGACTGCGTTATTCTTCCTGGGGCTTGCTGTTTATCTTCTCACCCGACTGATCCACATTCCTGATTTCCCAATTTATTTTTTTACCGACGAAGCCATCCAGACTCAGCAAGCAGCTGATCTCATTGAACGCAGCTTCCGCAGCGCAGAGGGAGTCCTGCTGCCTACTTATTTTGAGAATGGCGGGCAATATAACCTGAGCCTATCTGTTTACACCCAGGTACTGCCCACGCTGCTCTTTGGCAAATCCATTTGGATCACCAGGGGTGTCTCAGTCCTCCTATCCCTGGCTGCCCCGATCTGCATTGGATTGATCCTAAAAAACGTCTTCCACAGCCGTTTTTGGTGGTTGGGGCCACTGCTTCTTTCCATCACACCAGCCTGGTTCCTGCACTCCCGCACCGCTTTTGAGACGGTTCTGATGGTATCCATGTATGCAGCTTTCCTGTGTTTTTACATGATGTACCGACAGGGCAAGCAGTATGGTCTCTGGCTGGCATTGTTGTTTGGCACGCTGGCGTTTTATGCCTACAGCCCAGGACAGGTCATCATGGTCACCACCGGTCTACTGCTGCTGATCGCTGATGCGCGATATCACTGGCAGCACCGGAAAATCGCCCTGGTTGGATTAGCGATGCTGATTCTCCTTATTCTGCCTTATCTGCGCTTTATCCTGAGCCAGGAACAGGCACCTCTCCACCATCTTACGGTACTCAATTCCTACTGGATCAAACCCATCCCGGTCTATGAAAAGATCATAACGTACATCGTGCGCTATCTCAAGGGGCTTAATCCGATTTTCTGGTTCTGGCCCAATCCTTCCATTGTTGAAAAATGGTGGCCAAATCTCAAATTGCCTGTCTGGATGTTCTCAAACCAGCTGGACCTTGCCCGGCACACCATGAAGGGATACGGACATATCCTGTGGATCGTCTTTCCGTTTTGGATGATTGGCTTGGTGCAGTGTGTCCGAGGATTTAAAAAACCCACTCACCGCACACTGCTTTTGGTATCATTGGCTGCACCCACCGGCGCGGCCATTGTGGATTGGGGTATCACACGCGGAATGGTCTTCATCATCCCTGCCATCATCATGATCGGCTTAGGTTTTGAAAGGTTTATTATCTGGCTTCAAGCTCGATGGAAGAAATTGTCCTTTACGCATATTGCCCTGGTGAGTTTGTTGTGTTTCAGTGCATTTAGTTTTTTGATGTTGTTTGATGCACTCCAAAATGGACCAACCTGGTATCGTGACTATGGCATGGCAGGTATGCAGTATGGCAGTCAACAAGTCTTCACACGCTCAGCAGAAATTGCTCGGGCAGAACCCAAAACGACCGTGCTGGTAAGTTCAACATGGGCAAACGGTCCGAACATCCTCCTGCGTTATTTTGCAGACGATCTTCCCAATGTGCGTATGGGCAATATCAACGCTTTTGCTTCTCAATATCGGTCTTTGGATCGCACCCTGCTTTTCGTGATGACTGGGGAAGACCTGACATACATTAATGATTCAGAAAAGTTTACCAACGTCACCATTGAAGAGACCCTCCCTTATCCTGATGGGAGCGATGGCTTTTATTTCGTGCGTTTGGAGTATGTTGAGGGGATTGAAGAATTCCTGGCAGCAGAACGAGCAACCAGGCAGGCACTGCTTACAGAGGTGATCCCAATTCAAGACCAGCAGGTTGAAGTTGAGTACCCGACACTTGACATGAACGACATTACCCATATCTTTGACGGCGACCCCACCACCTTGATACGCACCCTTGAAGCCAACCCCCTGCGATTGATCTTGACCTTCCCAGCCCCCACAAGTGTCAACAAGATTACCCTGGTCATCGGCGGCACGCCAACCCGGGTGACGGTTAAAGCCTTTTCTGGCGGGATGAAGCCGGTGACGCTTACAGATCAGGTAGATAGCGCCATAGTAAAGCGAAACATGCAGCTGGAATTTTCCCAAACTCTCCTGGTTGATAAACTGGAAGTTGAAATCCTGAACATCCATGATGGCGAGATTGCACACGTCCACCTGTGGGAAGTAATGATTGAATAACTAAAAAACTCAACTGTGAACACAAAAATACAGCAGTAATAACCTGTCTGGAAGGTAAGTACAGGTATAATGTTAGCGTACCTTTACCTAAACCAAACTTTATCGAGGGAACCATGTCAAACAAACTTGATTGGATAAATGAAGAACTCAATACCCTGAAGGAAACCGGACTATTTAACACCATTCGCACCCTGAGCTCACCACAGGGCGCATGGCTGGTGGTGGACGGCAGACGGGTGCTTAATTTTTGTTCAAACAATTACCTGGGGTTAGCAAACCATCCCAGATTGGTGCATGCTGCTCAGAAAGCCATGGACGATTACGGTGTTGGTCCCGGTGCTGTGCGTACCATTGCCGGAACGATGGACCTGCACCTTGAACTTGAAAAGCGGATCGCTAAATTTAAGCGTGTGGAAGATGCCATCACCTTCCAGTCGGGCTTTGCTGCCAACACGGGAACCATCCCCGCCCTGGTCGGCAAGGAAGACACAGTCTTCTCAGATGCACTCAACCATGCCTCAATTATTGACGGCTGCCGGCTATCCGGTGCAACCATCGCGCGCTACAAGCATGCAGATCCAGCCTCGCTGGAAGCTGTCGTCAAGGAAAACGGAGGCAAGTACCGACGTGGATTAATCGTGACCGATGGGGTCTTCTCAATGGACGGTGATTATCCACCCTTAGACAAATTAACAGAAATCGCTGAAAAACATGATCTGACATTCATGGTTGATGACGCGCACGGCGAAGGTGTATTGGGAGAGGGTGGACGAGGTCTTGTGGATCATTTTAATCTTCACGGCAGAGTCGATATCGAACTTGGAACCTTCTCCAAAGCCTTTGGCGTTATGGGTGGGTTCGTGGCTGGCAATACCAGGATCATCCAATGGTTACGACAGCGTGGGCGCCCTTTCCTGTTCTCATCAGCGGTCACTGTGCCCGATGTTGCAGCGACCATTGCTGCAATTGATGTACTGGAAGAATCAACCGAATTGGTCGACAAGCTCTGGGCAAACGCCAATTTCTTCAAAGGTGAATTGAAAAATCTTGGGTTTGATACCGGAAAGAGTATGACCCCTATCACGCCTGTCATGCTGGGTGAAGCCAAGCTGGCACGTGAATTCAGCCGCCAGCTTTATGAAAATGACGTATTCGCAATGGCACTGGGTTTCCCCACCGTCCCCAAAGGCATGGCACGCATTCGTGTGATGATCTCTGCAGTCCATTCACAGGAGGACCTTGACAAATCCTTATCCGCGTTTGCCACTGTGGGTAAAACATTGGGTGTTATCCCCTAAATATCAGTCTGATTAATCCACAAACACCGTCCTAATGGGACGGTGTTTGTTATTTAATACATTTAGTGCTAAATCAGAAAAAGAAAGCCTTAATCACTTCCCAATTTTAATAAATTTCAGATCTGCCACCATGCTTATTAAAAATTAGTATTGAAAACAACATCATTGAACACAGAACTCAATCAGAAAGCAAATCTTGGTGAAAATTGTTTTCCTGCTTTATTTGTCCTCCGAGGAAACGTCTCGAAAAGACCCATCAATCACCTCCGATGATGGCTCTTCAGTGGTCACATCTATATCCTTTAACTGCCTGAGTGCTTTACGATGTTCCTCAACCACATCGTCCGGGCAAAATTCAATGAACAAGTACCCACCCAACCAGACCACCAGCCCATCATCGATCGGGTTGATTGGAAGAAAATCAACAGGAACCACCAAATAGATCAAAGCTCCTATTGGAAGCAATTTTAGCAAGGTGTTCACCCGCTCATCCTTTAATAAACGAACGATCAAGCGTAAATTGTCATATAAGCCCTTAAAGAACCCTTCATTCGCTTTACGCGCCTGGTCAAGTGGATGATCGTTTTTCATTTTTTCAAACATTGAACTTGTCCTCCATCATAGAATATTTGTTTATCAATTAATTCCTGAGCGCATGCTTATCGATGTGCTCACCCCCCAGACTCCTGTTCATTTTCCCGAAACATTTTTTGACGCCGCCAGTTAATTACCGGGGCTGCAATCCTGCGCAATCCATATTTGATCACGATCGGTGACAACCTGTGTCCACCCTCTCGATAATGCACACGCAGCATCTCCGGCCAGCAGCGATCATCAGCCGCAATCGTCTTTGCATCACCGTGCAGGCGGAAGCTGGCCCAATGATGACCGGGTAGATACACCAGGGAACTATGGTTTGCCAGGCGAACCCATAAATCGTAATCCATCGCAAAATAAAAGCTTGGATCAAGCGGGCCGACCCTTCGCCAAAGGTCCATCCTGAAAAAGGATGCTTGCTGGGGAATGTGAACATAACCCCTTCTCAAGCGTGCAAGATCTGTCTGTGCTGCCGGAAACTGTCCGATCGTGCGTCCCTGTGCGTCGATGAAGGTGCAGTCACCGTAAACCATTCCAATCTCCGGATGATTTTCCAGATAATGCACAGCCTCAGACACAGCCCCTGGGAGATATACATCATCCGAATTCAGCCAGGCAAGGTACTTCCCCCCTGCTTTGGTAAAACCTTTGTTGATCGCATCCGTTTGCCCCTTATCAGGGATCGACTCCCAATAGCTGAGTCGGTTTTCATTTTCCCGGATAATTTCAAGACTGCCATCAGAAGAACCACCATCAATGATAATATACTCAAGGTTGGGATAATCCTGAGACAGCACAGAATCAATCGTCAGGCGCAAAAATTTCGCTTGATTGAATGAAGGGGTCACGATGGAAACAAGTGGTTTCTTAGACATTTTTAGATAGTTCACTATTAACTTAGAAAAAACGAATCATCAATCTTCGTTTGACAATCGCACCCTAATTATACTGAGAATGGAAAATATACAAAAGATTTGTAAAAACCAGATGCTGAACTAAAATCAATTACCTTCGTTTAAGATAAAGATTGACGCTTCACCCCCCTTTGAGCTAAATATCCAGGTGAGTAACTTCCCGCGTTGATCAAAACTTAAATTCACAAGAACATCTGGTGACGTATGATCAAGGTATATCGCCTTGAAATCCTGAGCTTGGAACCACTCTTCAAATGCCTCTGATGTGTCAAATTTTGGAATATCTGCACTGCAGAAATTCGCAACCTCGCGATCTGCCAGGAAGACAACCGATGGCGTACAGGTCAGTACAATATCACCTGGTTCCGTAACTTCCCTCAATATCAAGGATGCTTGTTCTTGCGGGTCTTGCCCCAAGACCCTCGGTTCATAAATCGGCATGCTCATTCTCAGCAAAAAAGCTGAAGCAAGCAGTAATATCATCGCCATTGGCTGCCAGTTAGGATAGGGTTTAGAACGTTTGGCTAAGAGAATTGCCAATATCAACCAGGCTAAAAACACAGCCATACCCATCCGAATGGCTTCATCTCCCCTAATGAACGCTGCAACCAGCACAACACTCAAAACCCCAATCCAAGCCCATTTTTCCCATGACTTCTTCAGGCTATTCAGCAACGCTTTTAAACCAATGATTGCCAGTGAATAAATCACAAAGTGGAATAAACGGAAATAACCTACGCGCACCAGCGTCCTGGCGATACCTGCACTCAGTGGGATGATCCAAACAATATGCAGTATCGCTAAGGGTATTTTCTTCTGTTGAATGAGCGCGATCAATCCGCGAACCGCCAATAAAGCGAGGAAGATCGCATAACGCCGATAATAGGCTGTTAGGAATAAGCCGGGTAATGTTTTCAAGACCTCCCTAAGCCTGCTCAGATAAGCTTTGGGATTGCGAGATATAGCACGAAAAACAGAGTAATCATTTTCTTCCGGTGTGCCAAACAATTCACGAGCGACAAAATAACTCTCGATGGGTGCATCAAAACGTGCATCAGATTCAGGCATATCCACTTCTTGCCCTTGTTCAAAGGCTGTGTAGGAGCGTTCTCCCATGCCTGTGTTAAAATCCCCTGTCACTACGCCACGAAAGACCACATAGCCAAAGGAAAGTGCCAGAAATGGAATCAATACTGCCAGGAGCAAGCGCCACCATCGATGATGTTTGGCTCCCATCCAGACCACAAAAACAGCCAGGACAGCAATGAGGATCATTGCATCGCCACGCGTTAGCATCCCCAAACCCAACCAGAAGGATGCCCACCAGACATGCTTGATCTGCTTCGTGTTGATAAAATGAATAGCCTGAGCAAAAGCCATGGCAGCGATAGCAGCAAATAACAAATCGCTTGGATATTCAAAATTCAACGTTAAAACTGGCGAAATGAAAAGAAAGCCAAATAAAATGATTGGTTTAAATTGTCCTTTTAGGGCTACTCCCACATGCCAGTTGCCAACAAAAAGAAAGCTGAACAAGATAAACCGCATCACCGAGTTTGTGTGGATCAGCCAAAATTCAGAATTACGGAAAAATTGATTGCAAAGCATGGCCAAAAAGCTGAGTAACGGGCTGTATCCAAGAACAGGAAGCTGACCTGAAAGCATATCCCTGCCGCTGACGATATAATACGTTTCATCCCAAGGGGAGATGTCGCTTAAATTTGGTAAAAACCAGGGCAAGTAAATAAGCACAGCAAGAAGATAGATATAGAAAACCGGTTCTTTAAACAGGTTTTTCAACCATTGCCTGGCTCTTACCCATAATTTCGAAAATGAATTTCTGTTTACCTGATCACTCATAACGATCTACTCTCGTTGATAAATACAATATCCCGTAAAGAAGCTTTTTTTGCTTTAAATGTAGGATCAAAGCATTACCCATGATTTAATGATCAATTGAACCTTCCCAATGAATACCCAGCTGATCAACAACCAATCTTCTCTTCTTATACTGCAGTTTTCGTCGAGTTTTGCGGTACCACATGAACAGTCCACCCAAACCCAAAGCGCTCCCAACAGCCTGTACCCATTTATACCAAATGGATAGGACGGTATTAGGTTTGATGTGCCAGGCTTGTTTAAGATGCTGTAAAGCCTTCTTTGGCATGCCGGCGTCAATTAATCTTTTAGCAGAAAATATATGCAAACCAGCCTTGATCTTTTGATCATGTTGTTGGAAGACATCAGCAAATGGTGCTTCTAAACGTAAACCAGCCACGAAATTAAAAGCCTCGTCCACAAATCGAGCAGCCTGGGCGATGGTTTTGGCATCCTCATGGGTGCGTTCGACCGCCCAACATGCATCAATATGTTGAATTGGATAAGCTGACGCAATGCGCACCCACAGCTCATGGTCCAATATCAGGTGACTCTCAGGTTGAAGGTAATTCGCTTGCTCAAGGGCATCTCTACGCATGAAAACCGCTGGCTGCAGCAAAACATTAAATGCCAACAAATCATCAAGCGTATACTGCTGATAAGGATGCCAATCAAGCAGGTATCCTTCCCCATCAACCATGACACCATCCCCATACACCATGCCCAAGCTCGGGGTTGCAGTTAACGCATTAACTGCCTGGCTGATCACATCACACTGGTAATAAAAATCATCAGAATTGATCCAGGCGACGATCTCCCCTGTTGCCTTATGAAAGCCCTTATTGATGGCATCTGCCTGCCCCTGGTCTTTTTCTGAAGCCCAGTAAGCCAGGCGGTTTTCAAATCGTTGAATAATCGCCTGGCTGCCATCAGTGGACCCACCATCAATGACCATATATTCGATATGCGGATAGTCCTGGCAAAGAACCGAAAGCAAAGTATCTTCTAAATACTGCGCCTGGTTATATGAAGGTGTGATGATTGAAACAAGTGGTTTGTTCATTGGGCTCAAAACAATAGATCATAGTCGACCTTGGGGAAAATATCAAGTTTTCCTCCCACGGTCGCATCCAGAATTTGACGTCCATCCGCCTGGAAAGCTTCCCTCGCCATGCGATAGGCACGTTCAGAGCCATCCAGATCAGGTAATTGCCATTTAAAACCTTTTCCAAAATAATTTGAAGCGAAATGATTGGGGTCCTCTCCCTGTGATGTGACCACGGCATTTGCCGGACCTTTGGTGGTAAAACTGTGGTCCACTCCGATCAAGATCGTCTTGGAAAAGCCCATAAAATATGCCAATTGCAAGCTGACATAAGTGACGGTGAATCCTTCGAACAACCGCCCCGTAGCGTCGCCGTTAAAATCCTCTGGAAGTGTGTAATCCGTGTCTAAAAACATTGTCTCAGGGCTTGCCTTGAAATATTTGCGAGCACGCCAGCTTATAAATTTAGGGATATCCTGCTCTTGCATTTCTGCGTGGCACTGCTCCAGGACCAGGTCATTCACCGAGACAAGGCATGAGGAACGAAAGTGATATTCATCGAAAGCCAGGTAGATGCGGTTCATCCCAATTGTAAATTCACCCGTAAGCTTGCTGAGATCCGTCTTTCGCAAACTCGGCCCGTTGCCAACCACAAAGCAGCGCTCACCTTTATACAAATTTCGCCAGGTCTCCAGACGCTGCTTGTTTTGCATCCAAACCGGGGAAAAAATCCGGGCAAATAAATGTCGGTCGCGGTTGTACCACGACCAATATCGGTCTGAAACCTTCTGCCATATTGAGTCTGGTAATAGCTTCTTCAAGGTTTGCTTCACAGCACAACTCACTCTGTACTCAATCGAGCTGTTGCACCACCATCAACAATTAACGCTTGCCCGGTCATGAAGGAGGATTGGTAATTATCCGCCAGGAAATAGATCGCCCGGGCAATCTCCTCTGGTCGACCCACCCTGCCATTCACAGTTTTTCGTGCCAAACTCTCTAACTGCTCCATCACATCCCCTTCTCCGGCTATCCCTCGCTCAAAACTAGCACGCAGCATGGGTGTATCCACAGCGCCCGGCAAGATTGCGTTTACCCTGATTTCATCCGACGCAAATTCTATCGCCATGGCTCGCGTTAAAGCCAGCAAACCGCCTTTACTGGCAGCATAGGAAGCGATATTGGCAGATGTCGCCACAGCATGGACGGAGGATACATTCACGACCGCACCACCACCCTTTGCCTTCAGTAATGGATAAGCCAACTTCGTACCCAAAAAAACAGACCTGAGGTTGGAAGCCATCACCATATCCCACTCTTCGGCCGTTGTATCCAGCAAGGGCTTAGCGATTTGAATAGCGGCATTATGAACCACAGCATCCAGGTTATCTGTAAACCCAGACACCTGATCATAAATCGCTTCCAGCCGATCAGGGAGGGAAATATCTGCCTGAATATAAGTGCCGTTTTCAGGAAAAGTCTCGAATTTCGGTGCTCGATCAACACCGATCACCTTCCATCCCTCATCTGTGAAGACCTTGACTGTTGCACGGCCAATACCTCCTGCAGCACCTGTGATCAATAGTATCCTTGATTCGTCTTCAGTCAATGTACATTTCCTTTCTAACTCTACCAATTTGACTTACAGTCTGCCTTGTTTTTCCACACACAACAAAAGTAGTCAGATTAATTATTTTGAATACTGCGCTTGCAATGCCTCTAATGCGTTTGCGGGAAATTCCAATCCGATGAGAAGATTCTTTATTGTATTCCAATGCACCCTCTCCCTAAATTTAGGGCTTGAATTGGCATTATGAGGCGCCAGGAGAACTTGATCCATTGAAAGCAAGGGACTATCCACTGGCAAGGGTTCCTCTTCAAACACATCCATTGCCGCACCTCGCAACTGCCCTTTCTGCAAAGCAGCCACCAATGCTGGTTGATCCACGACTGGGCCTCTTGCGGTGTTGATCAACACCGCATCTGGCTTGCAAAGAGCTAATCGTCCTGCATTGATCAAGTGCATGCTGGTTGGGTTGAGTGTGCAGTTCACACTGATATAATCAGCTCGCGCCAGCAGTGATTCAAGGTCAGTCATTTCAACCTCATATTTCTGCAGGAATTCAGGTGCAATGTCAACAATGTCATTGCCTAAAAGTTTCATCCCAAACATGCTCGCCCGATGGATCACCGCCTTACCCACATTCCCAACACCAATCACACCCAGGGTGCACTCACTGAGGGTTTTTCCATTGAGCTTTTCCCAATGCCCGGCTTTCATCTTGTCATCTAGCCAGGGGATTTGACGGGAAAACGCCAGCATATAACCAAGAACACTTTCTGAGACGGGGATCGAAAACGCATTTGGCGTATTGCCGACCATTACGCCCAGGTCACTTGCAGCTTCCTTGTCAATTGAATCAATACCTGTCCCCCATTTTGAAATAACACACAAACGCGGGGCGCAAGCTTCAATCACACGGCGTGAATAACAATCATCCCCACATATCGTCCCATCAAAAGAGCCAGCATAGGCAAGGATTTCTTCTTCAGAAAGACGCTCATTGACATCTGCAATTATCAAATCCAAATCAAATGACTCCAGCACACTTTGAAACCGGGTCATTTCCGGTAAGATGTAGGGAGCAGAAATTAATACCGTCTTCATAATTGATCTCCTAAATGCTATCTGCCTGTGTTTTTTCTTGAATATTATTAGTCATAAAGCTGGTGGAATATCGTCTCTGCCATAATGAAGTCAAGTTCCTCATCAATGTCTAAAGCTTCACCTGGGGGAATCTCAAACATAAAAGGATGTTCGCCCAACCGGTTTCGGCTTGTAAGGATCGTATGACGTGAAAAGAGATAAATACAGGAATTCTCTTCATAGATGGGGGGTAGATCTTGCGTGCGTAATAATACGCTCGGATTGTGATTGACAGGCTGGCCGTCCTGATCCCACAGCCGGGTTTGAAGACGAGTCACACCAAATAAGGAATCGTACTGGGATTTATTCTCAAAAAAAGTTTTGATAGCATTTGAAATCGTCGCAGAACGCAAAAGTGGGTTGGTTGAATGCGTCTGCAAGTAATATTCCGACTCAATCACCCCAGAATCGTGGGCTAGGATTTGATTCATCGGGACAGTATCGCCACGTAAATTATTTGGCCGCAGATGAACAACGACATCCGGAAAAAACCGCTCCAATCCCGCTATGATCACAGGGCTGTCTGTATCAACCATGATTGCATCCAGCTCAGGCACAGATTGCAAGGTTTTGAGAATATGATGAAACAGAGGTTTACCTGCGAAGGGGCGATAGTTTTTTCCTGGCACACGTTCAGAGTGATGCCGCATGGGTACCAGGGCTACGATTTTTTTCGTCATTTTTTCACTCACAAATTTTATTGATCAGGTTTTTATTATATCGTAAACAATCTTTGGCTGAAAGAATTGAGTTGTCAGCACGACTGAAAAATGATTTTTGTAAAGATCAAGCAAAATTTCAATTTTCCATCAGTCATATTCTTCCGGCAGGATAAATGGTTTTCCATTCAGCAAGCCCTCCGAGATCACCCGCATGGTAATTGAATTCTCTGGTAAGAGGTCCTCCCAGGAAAATTCTTTCAGTCGCACAAAACCCGGCCAAATGTTATCTGGCTCAATATAGCGATTAAAAGATAACGATGTGCGATATAACTGATAAAAAAGGAATCGGCGTGAATTAAGTTGATGTTCTTTCAATACGGGTACAGTATCAGTATTCAGGAATTTTTCCAACTGTGCCAGGTAATCCCTTTGTGATTTCAGGAAAAAGACTGTATCTAATTGTGTGAACCGGGCTTTCCCAGCGCATAGTACTGGTGCGCCCATAATCGAGGCTTCCATCCCGATCGTTGAGTTGTAGATCATCACGAATTTTGCGCGTTGTATCATTTCATACGAGCTGAAATGCGCATCCGGTCCAACGAAAATCACATTTGGCATTTGATCCACACCTTTTATATGAATCCAATCCGCAACGCTTTCCTGGCTGACCTTTCCAGGGCGGGATTCATCTGGATGCGCCCTGATAACAAATAGGGTTTTCGGATGTGATTTGATCACCCGCAGCACCTTATCCAACCAGGCGAACATATGTTGAAAGATGACATTGGCATGGGGTTGGCTGGTATCAAAGATAACATTGGTGAATATCGGGACAATTTGCTGGAAGGAATCCATTTTTTGGGTGAAATCTGCGTCCAACCCGGTCATTTCTGGCCAAAACTGCACGCCGGCCATGCTAAAATCACCCTTGAAGCGCTGAGAAAGATAATCATCCAGTTTCTGGTTTTGCGAATCCGTAAGTTGAAAATCCTTGGAGATATTCACCGGATACGCAGTTGCTTCTCCTTCTGTAAAAAAAGCTGAAAACGGTTGCAGCCCAACCTCGTGTGAGTAAACAGGTGTCCCAAATTTTCGAGCCATCCAACGAGCAGTTGCCTCTGGGAACTGCATACCATTGAACACCAAAACAGAGGTTGGATTCGTTTCGAGTAATAAGCGCTCAAATTCCATGGCAACTTTGTATGCAGA
>JAYELT010000010.1:47123-52596 GCA_034717715.1 Chloroflexota bacterium
GCCCGGTCAAGCGTCACATGTCGTTCAACAAGGCAGGCGCCCATTGCCACCGCTAATGCAGAAGGAACCAATCCAACCTCATGCCCGGAATATCCAATCGGGCAGGGGAATTTTTCCTTAAGAGTCTTGATCATCTGCAAATTCAGTTCTTCAGGTGGACAGGGGTAGCTGCTGGTTGTGTGACATATCAGAAGATTGTCAATATCCAGTATTGCCACAGCTTCTTCAATCTCAGCCATGGTAGACATCCCCGTTGAAAGAATTACAGGCCGCTCTGTCTCTTTGATCGCGCGCAAAAGTTCGTGATCAGTTATCAAAGCCGATGGCACCTTATGTGCAGGCGGCGTAAATGCGTCCATAAATTCCAGGGAGGGAACATCCCATGAGCTGGCGAGCCAATCAATCCCCAAGGATTTGCAGTAGGTATCAATTTCCTCATAATCAGCCTGACCGAATTCCACGATATGACGGTATTCAAGATAGGAGATATAACCCCAGGGTGTATCCCGCATTTGATCCTTTTGATGGTCGGGAACGCAGATCTCTGGTGTGCGTTTCTGGAACTTCACAGCATCCACGCCAGCTTCAACAGCAGCACTGATCAATTCTTTTGCAGTCTGAACACTGCCATTGTGATTGATCCCAACCTCAGCAACAATATAGGTCGGGTGTCCATCCCCTACCATGCTGTCCCCAATCTTTATTTCTCGCTTCATATCTTTCTCCTCATTTTGCGCTAATCATGCACAACAAATATCTATCGGTATCGAGCTAATATCAGATCGCAGACTTCCCGCACTGCCCCATAACCTCCTGGACGGGTGAGCATCTGATCAGCTTTTCGTCTCACATCAGGGTGCGCATCAGAGACAACAACAGCACATGCTGCAATCTCAAAACAAGGCAAGTCATTGACGTCATTCCCAACATAAATGGTCTCTTCAGGATTGATCCCGGTTTCCTCAAGGTAGGCACTTAAAGTTTGTGCTTTATCGCCTACACCATGAAAGTAAGGCAAACCAATCTTTCTTGCACGAGCAGCAACCACAGGATTAGGTTCAGAAGAAATGATGACCCCTTTAAACCCTGCTTCCAGGAGCATCTCAATGCCCGTTCCATCCCCTCGATGCGCTGCCACACTCTCAACACCAGACTGATCTACCCACACCCTGTTATCTGTCATTACACCGTCAAAATCAAAAACAATCAGCGAGATTTTTTCAGGCCATGGACGGGGAGTGTGACCCGGGTGGATCATATCTAAATCCCCCTCACGGGCAACTTGTTCAAAGTACGCCCAATCTCGCAGATTATCAAGATCTACTGTGAATGCTGGGTCAATAAATATCGGCAAGATAGCATCCCCGGTCATTGAATTTTTTCGGGTGATTACTTCGGGTCGTATCACTTCAATATGACCTGTTTGCCAGAAAACTGGGGGCAGCTTTTGTCTGGGTGCATTATAGGGCTCATCCATGCCATCCACTTTTAGCAAAGGTCGCATCAGTCCTTGTGGATCAATACGCCACATCTTGTGTGGATTTTGTCCGGCTTGCACAACGCCGCGAACTGAATCAACCTCTGGATGATGCAGAAGTTGTTCGACAGCCCGGTCTACAAGATCCTTCGGGCGGATTGGTGAAGTTGGTCGCAGCTGCACAACCAAATCGGGATGATAATCCTCATTTTGATCCAACCACCGCAAAGCATGTTCAAAAACCGGCAGATCTGTTGTATCATCCTGTGCCAGTTCCACCGGCCGCATAAAAGGAACTTCAGCACCAAAAGTGCGTGCCACATCCGCAATCTCAAGGTCTTCGGTTGAAACAATCACCCTCGAGATAAGCTCAGCCTGCAAACCGGCAGCAATGCTGTATGCAATTAATGAATAGCCAGAAAAATCACGGATATTCTTGCGCGGGATGCCTTTTGAGCCTCCTCGCGCAGGGATGATCGCCAATACTTCAGGTTTATTCACCATGCTGTCCACCCCCCATCCACAACCAGGTTGGCACCTGTCATATAAGACGAGGCTTCTGAGGCTAAAAATACGATCGCACCATCCATCTCATCCAGGTTTGCCATCCTTCCCATCACAGTTCGGGCTGAGTATGCTTTTAAAAAAGTATCATCATGCTGGTTATATACACCACCCGGGGTAAGTGCATTCACCCGGATATTTTTACCAGCATAGTATGTCGCCAGATAACGGGTCAACCCCAGCACGCCAGCTTTACTAACCGTATAATAGACTGGTTTATACTGCCGAGGTCCTTCTGGGCGTTCATACAAGCGCTGATCTGGCCCAACCAGACCATATGTGGAACAGATATTAATGATGACGCCATCTTCCTGGGATAACATCTGGCGGGAAGCAGCCTGGCATGCCAAGAACATCCCGGTCAGATTGACATCAATAGCCTGTTTCCATGAAGCAAGAGGATAGGTTTCAAAAGCATTAGAGGATTGGGCTTCCACATTTTCCGGGTCAAATTTCGGATCAAGTGCTGCACTGTTCACCAACACATCCAAGCCCCCAAATTCAGATACTGCATTGTGAACCATCTCAGAAACCGAGCCCGGGTTGGTGACATCCACCTGCACAGCATGCGCTCCGATCCCTTCTGAGATCAACGCTTTGGCATGTTCCTGAGCAGAAGCCTGATCCAGATCTGCGACAACAACTTTCGCACCTGCCTGACCCAGAGCGCGTGTAAACTGTTTGCCCAGCAAACCCACACCGCCTGTCACCAGGGCTGTACGACCATCTAATGAAAATTTTTCCATTACATCTGACATGTATTAATCCTTAAATCATGTTTTAGAATGATATTATACCAGTGGAAAGGTGTTCAACAACCGATCGAAAAGCCATCAGGATAAGGTTTCTACAACCTGATAATGCAACCCTTCTGCGCTGAATTATGCACAGCTTCAGTCATCTTGAGGGCTTTGATACCGTCTTCCAGACTGCAGCGAGATGGCATTTCGTCCTTAACAAGTTCCAGGAAGTGCCTCATCTCATCCAGGAATAATGCGTTACGCTCAAATCCTTCAGGGGGTTGAATTGTCTCCCATTGTCCCATCTCAGCATGATAGATCCTTGCAGCGCCGGTGTCATTATCCCAACGGATTACCCCATTTTCACAATTCACCGCTATCCAATGGGCAGGTGAGCGCTGAAAATAATCCAGGTGCACTGAACCAAGACCTTCATTTGCTAAATTCAAAGAAATCTCAGCGACATCCTCTACGTCCAGATCAAGTCCAGAGACATGACCGGTCATCGCGGAAAGAGACTCCACCTCACCGAATAACCAGCGCACATAATCCAGCGGATGACTGAGGGTATTTACAACACCACCACCCAGGTCCTTACGAGCAGCATAACCCAAACGATAATCTTCCCAGGGATGCCATCCAGGTAAATACTCCCCCCAATGGACTCGAAAGGAGAGCAAGCGCCCTATCTGCCTGGACGCAATCAGTTCTTTTATGTGCGCCAACACTGGATGAAATCGGAATTGGAATCCAACCAGGGTTTTGAGACGCTTTTGCGACACAATCCTACCTAAAGTTTCAACTTGCTCATCCCATTTTGCGGCGACAGGCTTTTCAATAAATAAGTGACAGCCTGCCTTTGCAGCTGGAAGTGCAATGTCTAAATGCAGCGCAGTTGGATTGGCAATGATCACAGCATCCGGTTTTTGCGCCAAAGCGACATCCAAATCCGTCTCCACCGGGAAGACCGCTAAATCCTCCTCTGGCAAGGTGCTTTGATGCGTCCTGAAGAGCATGATATCCCGCTGACCCAGGGCAACGATATTCCGTAGATGGCGTCTGCCAATTGATCCCAATCCTGCAATTAAGAACCTCAATTCCTGCTTCCCTTTCGTAAATATTAATGATATCAATAGCTCAAGAATAAGATGATACGCTAATTAATACGATGCCTCAATTAATTAAGCCACCGATATAAACGATTGACAACACCTTGCATGAGATACCTGATCCACCTGACCTGAGCCAAGCGATTCATGAACCCTTTTAACTTCCTGGTCACATCTCCAGTCTTGACTGACAATCCCGATTTTGCTGCCAATGCTGTCACCTCTTCAGAAATGACATTTCCCATTAATCGCACCGTCTGTTCCCGTGTGCATAAGCGCAAGTAACCCTTGGCATCCATGCGTTTATCTAGTTCCAGCATCCTGCCCATGACATGGTCGCTCCAACCCTCTGACAGCATTTCATCCAGAACTTCCTGTACAACCACTTTTGGGCAAACCACCTGGAAGTGATGTGCAGACACCCAGGCCTCCAACCCACGATACTTAACGATCACATCTTGAATGCCTTCAACTTCAGATTTATATCTTTCCCAGGTTCGACCAGAATTGATGATATATTCTTCTTCCCACTTGCGGGGCATCAAAAGTCCCCGTTTCTTTTCTATTTCTGGTTGGTCGGCAAAAGACAGTGTCCTCTCAGAACCAATCGCCACCCTCTCACGAATGTAGAACCCGGTTACTGCACCCACATTAGGAAACGTGTCGATTAGGGCCAGATGCGCACCCAACCACCCTGGTAGATGGAAAACGTCATCATCTGTATAAGCTACGATCTCACCTGGCGCAGAATTAAAAATTACCTTCAATGCATTTAATTTTCCAATGTTGCGTTTTGAAAGGATCAAATAGTCAATAGCACCCTCTTCATACAGCGATTGCAGGTATTCAACCATCTCGGGGCAGCTGCCATTATCAAATACAAGCAGATCAAATGGTTCTTTCGTGTTAGCCAGGATGCTCTCAATCGTCAGGCGAGTCACATCCATTCGTTTCTGAAAATATCCTGCCTGGTGTGGTGCATAGACAAGCACAGCAACGGTTGTGCGTGCTGGCGAAAAATCCAACGTCTGACCTCGAGAGGGGTTTTGTCCAATACGTGGCATAGTTGTTTACCGATCTTTTTGTTGATGTAGCTACTTGCGCTGATCTAATTTGTAGGTCAGCCATCCTTTAATTTCATTAAAAGCTTTCACCGGATGAAAAATTGCAAATGCAACCCTCCCCAAAATTCGGGAGTGCAGCCATGTCAGTGGAAAGATCTCCACCTCCCGCCAGAAAGTGCGCCAATCCAAAGGCTTGCGGCGTAGTTGTCCATCCTCCAAAATATGAGTAGCATCTGACAATACAAAGATAGTTCGTCGACCACCTGCCAGACGGACATTGACCTGAGTCTCAGGTTGATGAAAATGGATGATTCCGCCAGGAAGATGGCGATAGTCATGGTTTTGATGGACGATTGTCAGTGCTTTTGTCATATCAATCACAGGCCAATGTTCCCAGCGTGCTTTGAAAATCATCCAGTTATCCCAGCCGGCTCGACCTACAGCAAAATCCGGTATATTCTCAAAGCAAGAGCGGGGAAAAATGAAATAATCACTGCCGGTTTGACCATGCAGCTTCCC
>JAYELT010000011.1:0-19599 GCA_034717715.1 Chloroflexota bacterium
TACTCAGGAAACATGTTGACATTCAAGGGTGAGGTGAATATAATTATATTCCTTGCCCCGGCAGCAAGATTATGCTGGGGTTGTATCTTGTAACCCCAACTTTCCCGATCCCTGGCGGTGACACGCAAGCGAGATTGGTTAAGTGAAGATTGGAGTAATAAAATTATGCAATTTGTTATTGTCGAACAGGGCGGTAAGCAGTACCGTGCTTCTGAAGGCGACACAATTGAAGTCGATCGTTTGCCAAATGAAGTTGGTGAGGCTGTAACCCTAGAAAATGTTCTATTGTCTGTTGATGCGGAAGATGTAAAAATTGGTACACCTTTCATTAAAGGTGCTAAGGTACAGGCAAAAGTGCTTGACCACTTTAAAGGCCGGAAAATTCTGGTTTTGAAATATCGACCGAAACAACGTTATCGGGTAAAATCAGGACATCGGCAGCAATACACACGATTGCTGATTGAGTCAATTGAATTGGAGTAAGGATCATGGCACATAAAAAAGGTGGCGGTGCATCACGTAATGGACGTGACAGTAAGTCGAAACGACTAGGCGTTAAAAAATTTGGTGGTGAATACGTTATCAGTGGAAATATCTTGGTTCGCCAGCGCGGTACGAAGGTACATCCTGGTTGGAACGTAGGGATGGGAAAAGATCATACACTTTTTGCAACAACCGATGGCCTCGTCCACTTTGAGACGATGCCCACTGGTCGGAAAAAAGTACATGTCGTTACCATCCCTGAAGATGAGTAGAGCGTATTCCCCCTTGGAAAGGATCACAGCGATATTATGAAAAAAGACATTCACCCAGAATATTATCCAGAAGCGACAGTCATTTGCGGTTCCTGTGGTACGACCTGGAAAACAGGCTCCACACAGGAAGAGATCCGCACTGAGGTTTGTTCAAACTGTCATCCGTTTTACACAGGTCAACAGCAGCGCCTTCTTGACCGAGAAGGCCAGGTAGACCGATTCTATAAACGCCTGCAAGCACGTCAGAATTATCTTGAAGAACAAAAAGCCAAAGAGGAAAGCGAAGTCTCAGCGGATCGATCCTTGGTGGAACTGGAATTGGGGACACGTGTTGACCATGTTCTTGAAAAAGCCGGGCTGAAAACAATTGCTGACATTCTCGAACGACTCGAAGGTGGTGAGAAGGCTATGCTGGATATCAGCGGCTTTGGTCGCAAATCTTTGATCGATCTTAAGAAAGTATTACGCAAGCAGGGCTTTAAGATCCCTGAGGCAGCAGAAGAAATTACAGTGTAAATACATTTTTGAATCAAAAAATCCGGTAAACTTAACAGGCAGATGACAATTGATTTGCCTGTTGTTTTTTTATCTCAATATTGGGAGAAAATTATGAAATATGATATTGGTTCACTTGAGGTGATTTGTGGATCCATGTTCTGTGGGAAAACAGAAGAATTGATCCGTCGTTTACGACGTGCAAGGATCGCAAAACAAAAAGTGCAGGTGTTTAAGCCGGCGATAGATAATCGATATGAACATAAGAAGGTCACATCGCATTCCGGGATCGATGTGGATGCCCTTCCTGTCGCCTCTTCACAGGATATTTTACTGACATTAGAACCAGACACAACAGTCGTAGGTGTGGATGAAGTTCAATTTTTTGATAATGGCATTATTGAAGTGGTTGAGGAGCTGGCGGAGCAGGGTTTCAGGGTGATTGTGACTGGACTTGATATGGATTTCCGGGGAGAACCCTTTGGCTGTATGCCGCAGCTAATGGCTCGTGCAGAGCGAGTGGATAAATTGCAGGCCATCTGCATGGTGTGTGGCGGCCCTGCCAGCAGAACGCAGCGATTGGTAGATGGTCACCCAGCGCATTTTCATGATCCCGTCGTTGTGGTGGGTGCTCAGGAATTATACGAAGCACGCTGCCGAAAGCATCATCAGGTTCCAAGGGATTGAGTGAACAGGAGATATATGCAAGATTATCATTCATTTTTAGAGGAAGTATTGATTACGGAAGAACAACTCCAGAAGCGGCTCCATGAACTCGGTATGGAGATCAGCAGGGATTATGAAGGAAAGAAAATTCTAGCTATCTGTATCCTGAGGGGTGGGGTGATATTCCTGACCGATCTCATCCGACACATTGTTCCGCTGATTGCAGTTGATTTTATGGGTGTGTCCTCATACGGAGCGGGTTCGCGACGATCAGATGGCGAGGTACGCATTACACTGGACCTTTCCACGAGCATCGTTAACCAGCATGTTTTGATCGTGGAAGATATTATCGACAGCGGAAACACATTGGCTTCAGTGATAGAGATACTGCGTACCCGTAATCCAGCCAGCTTAGAAGTTTGTACACTTTTAAATAAATTCTCTCGACGTGAGGTCGATGTCCCCATTAAATATTGCGGTTTTGATATTCCGGATAAATTTGTTTTCGGATATGGGTTGGATATGGATGAATACTACCGAAACCTGCCCTTTATCGGTGTAGTGGACCTGGAAAAATATGAGGCTGGCGTTTAATTCTGAGATCACTACACTCCTGGGTCTGATCCGCGGCGAATTGGACCAAGGCCAGGATTTATTTGTGGTCGGGGGAGCTGTGCGTGATGCTTTGTTGGAGCGGCGAATCAATGATTTAGATTTTGCCTTACCGCTAAATCCCATCTTCCTGGCGAAAAAAGTAGCTAAGCATTTAAAAGTTGGTTATTTTGTCCTGGATGATGATCGGCACACAGCCCGTGTCCTTTATCATGATCCTGAAGATAACCCATTTTCACTTGACTTTGTCCAATTTGCTGGTGAGGGCCTTGAGTCCGACCTGGAAAATCGGGATTTTACTATCAATGCGATGGCGGTTTCGATCCATGATCTCAATGTGTTGATTGACCCTTTAGGGGGCAGGATTGATCTCCAAGAAGGTTTACTGAGACCATGCAGCAGTCATGCCTTATTAGACGATCCGCTGCGTGTGCTGCGCGGTGTTCGTTTGGCATGTCAGTTCAATATTAAATATAGCTCTGCTATATATGACATGATGCTGGCTGCTGCTGTCCACTTTTCAGATATCTCCTCTGAGCGGCAGCGGGATGAACTCTTTAAAATCTTGGAAGGACCACATCCAGCTTCAGGAATGCGTGATTGCTATCAGTTCAAAATTTTTGACACTTTGATTCCCCCTCTGCTGGATCAGGCTGATATTCCTCCCTCTCCACCGTATATTTACTCATTGTTTGAGCACACCTTGAAAGTCGTTGAACAGTATGATGGTTTGCTTCGCACTTTGCTTTCTGGTGAGATTTCAGACGATACCCCCCGTTTGAGGATGGATGAAGCATTATCTACTTTAGGATCCTATTCCATAGGGATCAAGACTTATTTTGAAGAAGAGATCACTACAGGACGGTCGAAACGCGCATTAGCCCTGCTGGGTGCATTATTGCATGACATCGGCAAACCCTCGACGATGACATCAGGAGAGGATGGTCACCTGCATTTTTATGGTCATGAACAGGTTGGGGCTGAAATGGCCTGGGATGTGGCGAAACGGATGACGTTGAGTAATGCAGAGTCAGAATGGTTGCGAAAACTGGTGCAGAATCATATGCACCTATTGACAATGATGAATAGCGAAGAGCTGCCTTCACGGCGCTCGATTTATCGTTTCTTCAACCAAACAACAAGTGTGGGCGTTGCAGTAGTATTGCTTTCTTTGGCAGACACATTAGCTACCTACGGTGAAACAATTTCCGAATCCAGATGGCAGCATGAGGTCGCCGTTTCAAAAGTGTTGTTATCTTCATGGTGGGAGGGGCAGCACACCGTGATTGCACCACCACCTCTATTGGATGGCAATGATCTTCAGAATCTATTTGGATTGGAGCCCGGAAAACAAATCGGTAATTTGCTTAAGGCTTTAACAGAAGCGCAAGCATGTGGGGAGGTCAGCACCCAGGATGAAGCCAGGGCGTTTACTCAACACCTGCTGGATAACAGCCAGCAACCAGATGGGGTAGCTTGAAGATGAATGTCAACGCGATCACAAGATTGTATGAAATAACCGAATATTGATTAACAATTTCTGATCTCCAAAACATGATTGAAGTATTCTAAGAAAAATCAATAAAGAACTAAGGATTAATGAAATGAAAACAATTGATGCCATCTTCGCCCGTCGCAGCATTCGAAAATACCAGGAAAAATCAGTGGAACCCGAGAAAATTGTAATACTACTGAAAGCTGCCATGGCAGCGCCAACTGCGAGTAATAGTAAGCCCTGGGAGTTTATAGTAGTTACAGATCCTTCAGTGATGGATAGGATTCGTGGCGCTATGACCTTTGGAAAATTCAACGCGCCCATGGCGATAATCGTTTGTGGAAACCTGTCATTGATAAACCGTCCACTAACTTCTCAATTCTGGGTACAGGATTGCACTGCTGCAACAGAAAATATCTTGCTGGCAGCGGTAAGTTTTGGATTGGGGACAGTTTGGCTGGGTGTTCACCCTATCTATATATTCACCAAACGCATTTCGAAGATCCTGGAATTACCAGAACACATCAAACCTTTAAACGTGATTTACGTCGGCTACCCGGCGCAGGAGAAACCTGCACGAACACAGTACGATCCAGCGCGTGTGCACTGGGAGATCTATTAATCTGATATGGTTTGAAATAACGTTTAATTTTACTTGAATTTTTTGTATTTCAATAATAATTTTGTTTCCGTTGCGATATCCATCCCTGCAATAAATTTGTGGTGGTCTGGTCTGGTTTTCAACCAGGCAAGTGTATCGCCCACAGTTTGTGATAGAGGTCTTAAATTAAGGCCGGCTTTAAGAGCTCTGTCGATATTGATCGTATAGAAACCTGCGAAAGCAGGATTGGACGAAGGCACCCACAGTGGTAGATCACTCCAGGGTGACACACCCTCTTCAATTAAGAATGGTTCCTCCACCCAGACGAAACTTGCATTCGATAATGCAGCCTCTCGACAGGCAACCATTAACGCGCCAAAGGTGGTGGGTCTTTTTGGTCCAGTGACATTGAAAACACCCTCGGTGTTGTTCTCAATCAACTTAAGTATAAATGCCGACAGGTCTCGAACATCGATAAATTGAAGGTTTGCACTGGGTGGTGCAGGTACAAGGACTTTTCCTCCCAGTGAAACCCGCCATGGCCAATACGCAAAGCGCTCGGTGGGGTCGTTAGGCCCCACGATCAACCCTGGACGAATTGCCAGCACTTTTCCATCGAAATTTTGCTGGATTTCATACTCGCACAAAGCTTTAAGTGGCCCGTATGCATCACCGGAGTAATCTTCTCGCGAAGGATCTTCTAACTGTGCTAAGGGATAATCCTCTCTAATATCCGGTGTGGTGTAATCTTGGTAAACAGACACGGATGAGATAAAAATATAGCTCCTACATTTACCTGAAAGCATTTTGGCTGTTTTCGTGACGTTTCGTGGGATGAATCCACTGGTGTCAATAACAGCATCCCATTTCCTGCGTTTTAATGCACTTAGATCATGTTCACGATCGCCGATCAGATTCTTTACTTTTGGAAATAATTCTGGATTGGTCAGTCCACGATTGAAAAGTGTCGGTGTGTGACCGGCTTCCAACATTGCTTCAACTAAGGCAATCCCTAGAAACTTTTTACCGCCTAAAATTAATATTTTCATCGTTTCCTCTTGCTTCTAAGTATATATTATAAAACCATCATCGGCGGGTGATTTCCATCAATCGGTGAGCAGCACTCAGTTCTTATTTATAGATCAATTGAACCTGGCTTGTTATACAAAGCTTCTACATAATCTTCTCTTAGGATTGGAGTAGTATCCTTTTCAGGAATACACACATTAGACCAAGCCATTGTTAGTGTTATTTCTCTTAATAATTATACAGTATGCTACAAATCAGATGCGTTTCTGTTTTATAAGAATTGGGAGGTGTAAGAATTGAGATCTAGAGGAAGAGGTAGTAATTAGTAAGTAGATTCAGGTTCATCGAAATTTACCCAGACTGCATTTATATTTCGATAATCGCTAAACAAATCTGATGAGAGCAGAATATTGTTCGTCTTAGATTCAAGGTCATAATGGTTAAGCCTGTTTGATGAGCGGTATAAGAAACCTGAGGAATCAGGCAGCCAGAGAATTTCGAGGGGGTCGCCATCTAACGAAAGTCTCTGACATTCTTCCAGGTCAGGTGTACATAAGCTTGTTTGATATTGGCGGTTAATCACAAGGATTTGACTGTGATCAGGTGCGAATGAGATTATTTGGATTGGATCATTAAAGGTGGCAATCGAAAAGGTGTCTAAATCGAAGAGAAAACTTTCCGTTTCACAGGATAATAGGCAATCCTGACCATTAATGATCGCGCTGATATAACAGATGCCTTCGATCTCCTTTGCACCGACGATTTCTCCAGTAAGCTTTCGTATTTTCAGTGCAGTTGTCCGGTTTTGTTGATCTTGATGCAGGGTGAGAAGATTTTTCCCAGTGTTATACTGACCTGCAAAACTTTCAGGGGTAACCAGGGAAGACTTCATGGTCGTGATATCAAGCAGTGAAAAATTAATGCCACCATTGAACTCAACCTGATGAATAATTCCAATATACTCAGATGAGAACCAGAATATGGATGGCATGTCCGCATCATCGGGGATTTGGATTGTTACTATGGATTTTTCCTCCATTTCCAAGAGGTAATAGTGATCATCTTCCCAATGGAGGGAGTCAATCAGAAATCCTTTCTTGAGCACTATTCTTTTGTCATCCGGACTGATCCAGTAATCTTCAAGGATTCCACCTTCAGTTTCTAACAATTTGTTTTCGCCAGATTGGAGGTCATAAAGGTGGAGAGAAGTACTGGTTTCATCACCAACTCTTGCCCCGAGAAGGAAGCGATCATTTTTGTACCACTTGAAGTTCAACCTTGAAGCATGATAGGCTTTCGTGACCTTAGCTTCTAAATCTTTTATTGTGAAACCCAGGTCAGGGATTGCTTTTTGGGCTTCCTTTGCTGCTAACTCTGGTGAAAATATATCGGAATCGCGTTGGAGATCAAATGTTTTAACAACCTTATTGGTACCCATTGACATTACGATGACCTCCTGATCGTTGATGGGGAAGAGCATCAGTGATCTACTGGGTGAGAGATTTTTCTTGAGGTTATACTGCAAATTTTCACCGGGAGGGGCAAACAGCATATGCAGATTGTTTTTTACATCAAGGATCTCGTATGTACCAAAATCAGTTTGGATGAGCAGTAAAGGACTATTAGATTGCGCTAATGGTGACCCAATGTCGGTTTTCGCTAAAGCGGTTTTGGTTGTAGATGTAACTTTGACATCGTTCCCATCTGGTTGACTTGTATTGGGCTGAATATTAAGACATGCTGGCAGGAACAGCACTGGTATCAGTATTATCATTAGGTTTTGAATTAATTTCTTCATCATTGGCGAATGTCGCACCTCATGACAAGAGCTTCTCCAGGCGCAGTTCATCCCTGATGGGGATGTTGTTATCTCCTGTATCCGGGATGGTCGGTTTTTTCTTGGATGCATTGACACTTCCAGGATAAAGCGCTGCCAGGTGATTTCCGCGCCGCTGGTAGAACCCTAGTGCATGCAGGTTATCATTTATTGTAATTACACTGAGCACCCGGCAGCTATCTTCACGGGCGATCTTTTCAACGGCTTCAGTCAAAGCACTGCCAACGCCCTGCCTTTCCTTTAAGCTTGCCAATGTGAGGATCTCACATTCTTTGTTACGGCGTTGATAGTGAAAAAAACCGATGATTTGATCATCAATGAGGGCTTTCAATCCTTTTAATATTAATGTGTGGAAAATATCACCGTGCACAATGATGATCTCATTTCCCCAAAGTTCATTGACGATTTCCGAGATTTTTGAATGATCCGGAGCTTGAATTGCTTTGATTTGAAATGTCATTGTTTTACCTCGTGATAATTATACTGAGTTCATAATACGTCGTGTTAAAATGAAGGAAGGATGAAAAAACTTGGTCTGCTCTTTCGAAATTGGTTCGTGAAAGTTTACATCGTGGCTGCTAAGCTGTTATATCACACATTTGCCTGGGCTTATGATGGTGTTGCATGGCTGATAAGCTTTGGATACTGGTCGCGATGGCGTTTGGACGCCTTACAGTATTTGATCCCTGGCGCGATCCTGGAAACTGGTTTTGGGACCGGGACGTTGTTGATTGAAATGACTGAAAGCGGGATGAACGTGACTGGTCTGGAACTTTCAGCACAAATGCAGCGTGTGACAGGTCGTAAACTTAAGCGCAGAGATGTGGCAGTCAAGCGTGTCCTGGGTCGAGTTGAAAGGCTGCCTTTTCCAGCACGAAAATTTATGAACATTCTCTCGACCTTTCCTTCCAACTATATTTTTGATGAAGAGACCTGCAAGGAAGTTCATCGTATCCTAGACAAGTCGGGGCGTTGGGTGATTTTAGGCTTAGAAGGGCATTTTAAATCCGGAATTAAGAAGTGGTTGACGATGTGGTTATGGGGGGATTGGCATGAAGGAATGGTCCAGCACCTTGCAGATAAAATGAATAGCGTGGGGTTTTCATCTAGCGTCGTCCGACATGAAACAGAGAAGTATGTTTTACCTGTATTGATATTGGAGCGTCATGATGCTTGAAGTCTTGCAGGCGCGAGAATTGAACGGTGGAAAGGTAATTGCTGGAGAAAACCAGGATTGGCAGCTTGAAATTCCGAAGTTGCCTGAAGGGCGCTATGCCCTTGGACAGATAGATGATTATGTGTACTTGCCAAGGTACAAATTTCCACATCAGGCACCGGTTAGTTTACAATTGGACGCACGTGTATCAGGGGAGGATTACCCTGGCACTTGGGGCTTTGGCTTTTGGAATGACCCATTCAATTTTGGATTTGGAGCTGGTGGTATGCCCCGGGTGCTGCCCGTTCTTCCGAATGCTGCCTGGTTCTTTTATGGATCGGACAAGAACTACCTTTCATTGCGTGAGGATCAACCTGCAGCCGGATTCCACGTTAAGGTCTTTTCTTCGCCCCTTATCCCTTCATTTTTATCCATACTGGCAATCCCAATCCTGCCGTTGTTCTTTTGGCCTGCTGCTGTTCGATTTATTAGAAGAACAACAAAGCTATTTGTGAAGGAAGAGGCTTGTTCTCTTTCCGTTAGGGTTACAGAATGGCACACGTATCGCCTGGTATGGCATGCCGATAGGGTAAAGTTTGAAATCGATCAGAAAGTTGTCTTCACGAACAGGCTGAGCCCCAAGGGGAGGTTGGGATTGGTGATTTGGATTGATAATCAATATTTCCGATTCGGTCCTGATGGTAAATTTGGCTTTGGTTTTACAGAGACGCCAACTACACAGGCGATGACTTTCCGTAATATAAAATTGTCATCAGATTGATGGAAACATCAAGCAAAAACGGAAGATTAACCTCGCGATAGGACTTTGTTTTTGGGAATCATGCTTAGAGGTGGTAAAATCCAATATTTGAATGGCAAATTATGCATTATGCGTTTTACAATAAATCAAGAGTTATTTGGAGGAAGAATGTCAGAAAAGAAATGGGTTTATTTATTCAAAGAAGTTGAACAGGCAGAGGAATATGCTGGCAGTTGGGATGGCGTTCGGCGCCTTCTCGGCGGAAAAGGCGCTAACCTGGCTGAGATGACACGCATTGGCGTGCCTGTGCCCCCAGGTTTCACTATCAGCACTGAAGCTTGTATTGCATACCAGGATGATTTCACGTTCCCAGAAGGCATGTGGAACCAGGCATTAGCAGCGTTGAAGGTTGTTGAAGAGCAGACTGATAAAAAATTCGGTGATCCTTCCAATCCTTTACTTGTTTCCTGCCGATCTGGAGCGATGATGTCCATGCCAGGCATGATGGACACAGTACTGAACCTTGGTTTGAACGACGAAACTGTAAAAGGTATGGTCGTTTTAACGGAGAATGAGCGCTTTGTGTATGACTCCTATCGCCGACTGATTCAAATGTTTGGTTCAGTTGTCCTGGATATTCCAGATGAAGCCTTTGAGCATGTATTAGAAAGTCTAAAAGAAGAAAAAGGCGCTGAAAGCGATACCGATTTGAATGCCAATGATCTGAAGGAACTGACTGAGAAATACAAAGCCGTGGTCAAGAAGGAAAAGGGTTTTGATTTCCCGCAGGATCCAGTCAAACAATTAGAATTGGCGACCAAAGCTGTTTTCAATTCCTGGAACGCCAAGCGCGCAATTGACTATCGTCGGCGTGCGAATATCCCGGATGATTTGGGTACCGCTGTCAATATTGTGACAATGGTGTTTGGAAATATGGGCTGGAATTCTGGAACTGGTGTTGCCTTTACCCGAGACCCCGGTACTGGAGAGAGAACCCTGTATGGGGATTATCTGATGAATGCCCAGGGTGAGGATGTTGTAGCAGGTATTCGCAACACGAAACCCATCCGAGAAATGCAAGGAGAACTACCAGAGGTTTTTGAACAGTTTCAGGATATTACGCAAAAACTTGAAAATCATTACAAGGACATGCAGGACGTCGAATTCACGATTGAAAATGGCAGGCTGTGGATGCTGCAGACCCGAACGGGTAAGCGTACCGCTAAAGCTGCCATCAAGATCGCTTATGACATGGTGAATGATGGGTTTATCGATAAGGAAACGGCGATCATGCGTGTTGACCCGGAACATGTTAATCAGATGCTGCACCCGCAGTATGACCCGGCAACCACGGAAGCTGCCCGTCGTGAAAATAAATTGTTTGCAACAGGTGTGAACGCTTCCCCAGGTGCCGCAGTTGGACAGGTATATTTTGATGCCGACACTGCTGAACGTATGGCTGAAGAAGAGGGGCAGGAAGTGATCATGGTCAGGCCTTTCACGAAGCCCGATGATGTTCACGGTATGCTGGCAGCCAACGGCATTCTAACGAGTGAAGGCGGCGCCACATCCCATGCAGCGGTCGTCGCACGGCAGTTTGGTGTGCCCTGTATTGTTGGTGCATCGATGATGGTGATTGATCTTGATAAACGACAGATGACATCCAATGGAAAGGTCATTAAGGAAGGTGAGTGGATTTCCTTGGATGGAAGCTCTGGTGAAGCCTTTATTGGCAAGTTGGAACTGACAACCCCAGACATTGGGGAACAAAAAGAACTGATGACCCTGCTGGAATGGGCGGATGATGTTGCTCGATTGCAGGTATGGGCGAATGCGGATTACCCGGCCGATGCACGACGTGCCCGTTCATTTGGTGCTAAAGGCATTGGTTTGTGCCGTACAGAGCATATGTTCTTCGAGGAAGAACGGCTGCCTTTCGTTCAGGAAATGATCTTGAACGCTGAAGAAGCTCAGAACCTGATCAATAATGTTGAAAGATTGGAAAGTTTCGTAAAAACAGGCAAAATTGATGGTCGCGCTATGACTGAGGTTTCCCGGAAAAAGATTGATGCTGAATTGGCTGAAGGAAAGCAGCAGCTAAAGGAATCGAAGGCTGCATCAGCTTATCTTGGGGCTTTGGAAAAATTGCTCCCCTCACAACGTTCGGATTTTTATGGCTTATTTGAAGCGATGGATGGCTGTCCTGTCATCATTCGCTTGATTGACCCACCTTTGCACGAGTTCCTTCCGTCACAGGAAAATTTACTGGTTGAGGTCACCCAGATGCGTACCAAAGGCGAAACACAGGGTCTGGAAGAGAAAGAAGCCTTACTCATCGCAGTTGAGAAACTGCATGAGAGCAACCCAATGATGGGATTGCGCGGTATCCGATTAGGTATTGTTTATCCCGATATCATGCGCATGCAGGTTCGGGCGATATTTGAAGCTGCCAGTGATGCTGCAATAAAGGGCATCGATGTCAAACCTGAGATCATGATCCCGCTAACTGGACACATCAACGAACTCACACACGTGCAGCCACAGCTTGAGACCATTGCAAAACAGGTGATGGAAGAAAAGGGTGTTGAATTCTCTTATAAATTCGGCACCATGATTGAGATCCCACGTGCAGCGTTGACAGCTGCTGAGATCGCAGAAGTGGCTGAGTTCTTCTCCTTCGGTACCAACGACCTGACCCAAATGACCTTTGGTTACAGCCGTGATGATGCCGAGCGTAACTTCTTGATCAATTACGTCGATGAAGGCATCCTACCGGAAAACCCCTTCCAGGTTTTGGACCGTGATGGCGTTGGCCGCTTGATGGATATTGCCGTAAGTGAGGGCCGAAAAGTTCGCCCTGATCTTGAAGTTGGGATCTGCGGTGAACACGGTGGTGAACCCAGCTCGATTGAATTTTGCCACCTGGTTGGCAATAACTACGTCAGCTGCTCGCCTTTCCGTGTGCCAGTTGCCCGATTGGCTGCTGCCCAGGCGAAGATCAAGAACGACTGATCTGTTTAGGAAGTAAATAAAATCAAACCCCCAACTTCTATCGTTGGGGGTTTTTGTTATGGTTGTCGGTAGATAAGGGATCAGGTAATCATGTAACTGGCAATTGGGTATCAAGTTTTCTGGGTATTGAATAGAAGAGTCTACTGCAAAAAGGGTGTGCTCTGTTTGAAAGTGGGGCGTCTTGTGTCATTTTTATGCTTTTTTGATGGTTCAATCCTATAAAACGCGTAAAATTCGATTTATTTGTGGGGCATCAGATTAGCTATTTCCCAGAGATTGGAGTTTTTTCAGTAGAATCATAGAACGTTATTTAAATATTTGTGCATTACATGTTCAACCTACCGGAGTTTACGCGTAAAGACGTTTTTTAGTTGTTTATGGTGCGACATTACGATCAATTGGTTAAATCTCTGGACGAGCAGTAAAATTTGCTTTAGAATCGCAAACAGAACGATATTGTTTGTCTGTAGATGAATTGGAAAATTTTATAAAAGATGAGGAGTCAATGAAACATAAGGAAGGTCACTTTAAAGTTGTAAGAGATAGTCAGCTTTATTTTCAGGCTTGGCTGCCGGATGATGAGATCAAAGCTGGGATCATCATTGTGCATGGTTTAGGGGAGCACAGTGGGCGTTACAACAACGTTGTCAATCACCTTGTACCGCAAGGGTATGCTTTATATGGATTCGACCAGATTGGCCATGGAAAGTCTGAAGGTGAGAGAGAGTTCGTCAAGGGTTTTGAGGATTACACCGACTCGCTGACGGTCTACCTAGCAATGATCCGGGAATGGCTGCTGGAAAAGCCGGTTTTCTTATTGGGACACAGCATGGGTGGATTGATCGCTACTTACTACCTGCTGGATCATGCTGATGCGTTTCGTGGTGCGATCATTTCCGCACCTCTCATCACGGTGCCTGATAACATCAATCAAGGCACTGTCATTGCCACAAAGATATTATCAAAATTAGCACCAAAAATGGGGATGATGCAGCTGGATGCGAATCACATCTCACGGGATTCGGAGGTTGTGCAGGAGTATAAGAATGATCCGCTGGTTTTCCATCGGAAAACTCCGGTGCGAGTGATGGCTGAGATGCTTAAGGCGATGATACGTGTGGACGAAGATATGGTGCAAATCTCAACCCCAATCGTTCTTGTTCAGGGAGGTGCGGATAAGCTGGTGGATCCCATCGGGGCAAAAACACTCTACGAACGAGTCAATTCTAAAGATAAAACATTGAAGCTATATGATGGCCTTTATCATGAGATTTTCAATGAACCTGAACGCGCACAGGTGCTCCAGGATGTTGCCAATTGGTTGGATGCGCATATTTAGGAAGAGGATTGAGGTGGTTTGAGCTGTCAGCCACCTTTTAGGCAGGCTTTCAACGGCATTACAAATAAAATTATGGTGCCTGATCGCTTCCATAGAGCCACTTATAAATATAGTGGATTTCGTTAATAAGGCGGATATAGTTGCGCGTTTCCTCAATGCGGACAACTTCCAGAAATAGGTCGGGATCATTGGTGGGGGCCAGTTCCTTCCAGGTGTAAGTGTTGCCAGGGCCGCCATTATAAGCTGCCAGCATAGCGAAAAGGTCTCCATTGAAAAATTGGCGCTGTTGCCTTAAGTAGGCAGTACCAAAGACAAGGCTGATATAGGGGCGATATAGGTCATCAGCTGAATAATTCTCCGGCCAGCTTAATTCCTCAGCCAGCTGAGCCCCGGTAGTGGGGATGATCTGCATCAGTCCCCGTGCTCCTGCAGAGGAGCTGATAAAGCCTTCATAGGTGCTTTCCTGACGTATGAGCGACAGCAATAAAAGGGGTGAGAGTCCTTCTGATTCAGCAGCCGGCATCAACCAGTCCAGGTAATAGGCACCAAAACGTACCCGAGAGAAAAATTCTGGCGCATCCAATGCCGCGGCGCCTTCTAGCCCTGCCAACTTAAGCAGTTCGGTGCTGGCAACCAGGGCGGATCTGTACAGCCCTATCTCGACCAGTGATGGTATCAAGCGAAAGGTTTGTGCTGGGTCATTAGAAAGGTCCAATCGCAGGGCTTCGAATTCTGATTTGGCGGTTTCATAATCTCCCAAAGCCCAGAATTCCAACCCACGCTGGAACTGTGGATCATTGGCCAGAAGTCCTGGACTTTCCAGATTGGTGTCAAGGGGTAGGTTGAAAGTTGTGCGCAGCCAGGCTTCGGCTTCCATCCGGTAGGGTGAAAGATCTGGATCTAACGTAAAGGTTTCTGGATCCGTTAAGGCACCGCGCCCGATCAAAAGGTCTTCCGCTCGGATGCTGTAGTGGCCGAAGGGGTCTGCAATTTGTGAGAGCTTCCAGGTGTCTAAAGCAGTGCTTATATCCCCCTGGGCTTCCTGGCATTTTCCAATCCACAAGTAAGCGGCTGCTTCCTGCGATGGTTCGTTTGAAAGGACAAGGGCGCGGTCGAAGAGCGGTTGTGCGCCAGTCCAGTCTGACAGTCGAACATGGGCAATACCGGCAAAATAGATTGCACGGAATGTTTCTTCGGAATAGGGGTATTCATTCGCAATGCGTTCCCAGGTTTGAGCAGCTTCTAATAGAAAGTCTGCCCTTTCATAGGATCGCCCTGCCAGGAAGAGAAAGTTCGGTGCATCTGCAGATTCAGGACGCTGTGCCACATACAAAAGGGCATTCTCTGCAGCCCGCTGTGGTTCATCCATGTAAGCCCACAGCGTGTACTCTATATCCTCCCAGGTGTCAATATAGAAATCGCTAACAGGATAATCCAGGATCAACTGCTCCCAAAGTGAGATGGCGACCTGGTACAGGTTTGTATCGGTTTCAAACCCCAATGTGCGTGTCGCCAGGGCTTTGTAGTACAGGGCTGAATCCGCATCCGTCTCTGGTTCTGATGAGAGATAGCGGTCAAAGGCTTCAATCGCCAGAGCATAATTTCCAACATTGTAATTGATCAACCCTCGCTGGTATTCATTTACCGGTACGCCGGCTTCAACCAGGATAACCAGGGCAGTATAAGCATCATATGCATATGGGACGGTGTTGACTGCATCTTGCAGGTAAACATAGGCTTGCTCAGGCTCCTCACGGTTGAGGTAGATGCGCCCTATGCGCAGGTCTATTTCTGCTTTCGTATAGTCATTTGTGGTGCTGTTTAGGATTTCATTATACATCCCTAACGCTGTCTCAACGTCCCCGATGTTTTGATAGGTCAGGGCGATCTTGACCGCCAGGGTATCATTCCCACCAGAGGGATCAGCCTGGTAAGCAGCTTCATAGGTTGTGATGGCTTTCTCATAGTCAATCATGCTGGTGAATAAGTCGCCGCGCAATTCGTGAACGTGGGCATCGAGCAGGCCTGGTTGTAGCTCTAAATAATTCGCATAAGCTGCCAGGGCTTCATCGTAGCGTTCAAGTCGTGTGTAGGTTTGACCCAGCATGTAGTAGGCTCGTGCTGACGAGGCTGTGTTATCAGATAAGGTGGCTGCTTCAAACCTGTCCCGGGCTGCACCGTAGTTTTCTTTGATGAAGAAGATCTTCCCCATTCCAAATTGACTTTGAGCATGCATCAGGGGATCGCTGGATTGGCTCATTGTTTTCTGGAAGATGTCCCCTGCGGCATTATAGTCTCCCACGAAGAGGGCGTATTCCCCATTACTCACCAATTCCTCCTGGGTTTGGGTGGGAAGAGGTGTGGGTGTACTGGTGCTGGGGGCTTGTTCCAAAAAGGATGTGGGTTCAGTAGTCGAGAAGGGCCTCGGTGTAGATTCTACAAGCCGTGTTGGAGTGGTAGGAGCGAAACAAGCTGAAAGCATTCCAACCAGAAGCAGGAGCAGCAAGCAGTATTTAATTTGAAAATGCATGGCTTAAAGTGTAACACATGGGTGAACAACGGTGAATGGGGGTTCAGAGACTAGTATATCAGGGACCAGGGATTAGGTCATCAGGTTTCATTTGGTGGATGATTTTACCCTGCCTGAATGAAGTTGACAGTAAAAATCTGGTCATAGGACGAAATCTTGATGGTTAAGGTATATCATATGGGGAATAAAAATGGACAAAATAAAGCAATACAATCCTGCCAGAATAAAGAATATGAAGAAACAGCAGAAAAATTTGTTTCCTAGATTCATAAACCTTTTTGCTTTTTTAAATATTGTTTATTCCAAACCACATCAGCCAGTTTATGGTAGGATTGCGCATATTGATCCATTCCCCTGGCGTATTCTCCATCCAAGATAGCCATTTCTGCATTCTTATCAATTGGATTCACTTCATACTTTCGAATCAGCTGTCTCAGGTCTTCATTATGATCGCGGATCAAGCACGGCATGAGCAAATTTCCATCTGTACCACACTTCTGCCATTTTCGAATATCTTGAAAAAAAGGATCCGTATATAAATTCATAATATTTCCGCCGTTTGAATAGATATCCTTTATATTCACTGGAGAATATGGCACAAATACACATGGAGTTACATTACCGTTTCTGGTTAGGAGAAGTAAGCATAAATTAATTTTTACTAGTTTAGGATTTGTAGTGAGATACCAGGATGGCTGTGTTTATATGACTATGTTCTAATAAAATATAAACTGGCAATGACAAGAAGAACTTTTTCATCTAGGTATAGGTGAAGGAGGTCTGGTCTGAGTTATATTTTTCCCCAAAGTTTTGGGAGACAAGATTGGCACTATTGAAGTATTTTTTGCCTGATGTCTCTTCATGGCGAATCCTAAAATACGCTGGATCATTGCAGCAAAATTAAGCCCTCCTACTTCAGCCATATAAGCAAAAGAACTTCCTCCAGAGATGAGACTGGGAAAGGCGTTGACTTCTAACACATACGGCAAGTGATCTTTATCAAAGCGCATATCGATGCGCGCGTAATCACGACACCCAATCGCTTGATAGGTCCTGACTGCGAGATTGATGATTTCTCTCTTTTCTTCCCTTGAGAGGGCTGCTGGGCAAGACTTTTTCTCATATTTGCCAACATTCATCTTTGTTTTGAAACTTCTAAAGTGATAGGCTTCCTCAGATTGATAGATGAACTCAAGGATGGGCAGCACTTTGGGTTGTTCATTTCCCAGGATGCCAACGGTAAATTCCCTGCCGTTGATGAAGGATTCAACAATGACTGGCTGGTTGAAGTCTGTTATCAAAGAAGCACAGACGCGTTTTAACGCTTCATTAGTGAATATAAGATTATCCCATTCGATCCCTACACTGCAGCCACCTTGTATAGGTTTCACAATTAGTGGGAAGGTGAGGTTTTCTGGGTGAAAAACCTCTTCCGGGTCAGAAAATGTAACGAAATTTGCTGTTCGAAGTCCTCGTTTTATTAGAATTGACTTCGTTTTAGCTTTATTAAAAGCAATGACACAGTTATTTGCATTTGGACCGGTGTAGGGAATCTCAAGTTGATCCAATAATTTAGGTGTGGATGCACCGTCGTGATCACAGATGGTGCGGTTAGAACGATTAAACACAATATGAGGATTAAATTTCTCGATTGCATTCTGTAAATGATGGTTGGCTTCAAAGTGTTTAAACGCATGTCCCAGCCCTTTTATGGCCAGGGCAATGTTTTCAACGACATGGTGAAGGGATCGATGATAGGCACGTTGAATGGCTTCAGGATAATTCCTTCTTAGGGGATCTGTAATTAGTGCAATTCTCATGATTCCTTTATCCGTTTGAGCTAATTGTGGGTCAAATATTCAGTATGTGCTTAGATTGCGATGTCGCGATCTATATTTGAGGATTGTTTATTAGGTAACGATGTGTGTTGAGGTGTCAGTGAACGATAATCTGACGGTTGTTCGAGCTTGTGTAAATCCATTCGTCAGGTGTTACCAAAGATTGATCCCCCATTGTCGTTTGAATAACATCCTCACAACTCTATTATAATGCATATTTCTTGGGTAAATCCCCAAATAACCATTAATTTGTCATAAATCATAATCAAATAGAAGCGCAGCATATGCATTTAATCGTATGGGAGGTTTGATGTTGTGTTATGATAAATCTAAGCAGTATTTTCCAAAGTCATTTAAACCCTCAACGCAGAAATCTCATTAGGAAATTTTTAATATTTTAGATAAGGACGATTGAGATGAAAAATAAAACGCTTCTCCCCCGTAAAATCCTCATTCTGCGATGGATCGCGCGTATCTGGAGCCTTGTGATATTCATATTCGCCCTGATAATCATCTTTTCCCCAGACCCATATGCCACAGGTGAACCGATCCCTGTGACAGACTATGTGCTGCTGGGCTTGTGGGGGGGCAGCGTGGTAGGCTTGCTGGTCGCCTGGTTACGGGAGCGTTTGGGTGCACTGATCGCCATCGGTACAATGTTGGCACGTGAGCTGCTATTCATCATTATAGAAGGCAGGTGGTATGTGAATTTCTTGCTGATCTGGGCAGCCTTCCTACCGCCAGCGATCATCTACCTTCTGGCCTGGCGTATGGAAAGGAAATTAGAAGAAGCCTGAGGTCAAGCGGCTTGTGCTACCGTTGGGGCTGGAGGGTGATACGGCGTTTGTGAAGGGGATGAAACCGGACGCTGCCCCGAGCGTTGTAAGAGAGGGATCAATTTCAAGTATTTGGATCAAGGAAGCTTAATAACCCCAGATTTCTTCACTATCTATAATATTAGGGTCGTCATAACGCACCAAAGTAGCCTGCCATTCAGGCATTTCTTCTTTGAGTGTTTGATGGATCGAATCAAGATCCTCTTTATTGATTAAGCCGCGCTCGCAAAGAAATTTACCGAATTTTCGAAGACTTGCGGAGTTGCTCTTAAGCGATGTTATTGATGCCCAAAGGGCTTTTTTAATAAACCAGTATCCCATGAACAGGCTGATATCACCACTGGTCATGCCTTCTTCGGGTGGGATCGCATCTGAGTACAACAAGAACTCATTAATGTAGAAATCGATATTTTCCCGGTGCTTACGAGTTGTTTTAGATGAAAGACCAGATACAAGCAGCCAGGTTTCAAACCCATCCAGTAAGATCTGGTTAGCAGACCTGATTTTCTGGCATTCTAGATGAAGGATTTCAAAGTCATTGTTCATAAGTAACCTCTACTTGCTAATTAGTTTAGAAAAGCAAGCATTGTTTTTAACACATATCACCGTTTTAGGTTGTTATCTTAAAGGAATTATAA
>JAYELT010000012.1:0-5536 GCA_034717715.1 Chloroflexota bacterium
CAAATGATTATGCAAGCAAAAGATTGGTTGCGAAGGAAAGAAGAAGGGCAGGGGTTGGTCGAATACGCATTGATTATTCTATTGGTTTCAATTGTTGTAATCATCGTCCTCATAGCGCTTGGGGATCAGATCAACATTGTTTTCAATAATATTATCGATGTATTTAAAGCCTACCCAGCTCCATAGCATCAGTATTTAGCAGAAACAACCAAATTTCCTACAAAGATAAGAGGCTTTGTAGGAAAAATGTGTTTAGTTAATAATCAAGATAATCTATAAGCAATCAAAATATTGCTTATAGATTATCATCTAAGTCAACAGACAAAAATATTCTGACCGTGTTACGGACTGTTTCTTTATTTAAAAAACAAATCTAACGCGGCTTGGAGGCTTTAATTTTCAGTGAGGATTAATCAGGATCGGATTCTGAAACACATCTGCAGGACCGTTATCCTCTTAGTTATCTTTTTTTTAGTGAGTGGGATGAATCTATCCAATTCGCAACCACGAAATGTCTCTGCACAGGCTGTTAACACATGCCTTAATCGTGTCAATATCCCGATTGGAGATATTCACTGGGTCTATGTGCCGGAATCCCCTGATGAACTGTATACAGAAGAAGAGTATTTTTTCCTGGCTGGTCAGCTGATCGCAAATGACGTCGTGGATGCGAGCGATTGCCCCGCTGGGGGATTGATGCTCAACGGTTACGCCAACGCCTGCGGCATGTCCAGGGCGATGGAGACTGTGACCGCTGTTCAAAACCTGTTAAATGAACCCATCCTGCAGGCCTATGAAGACGTTGGCGTTCCCCCAGTGCTGTTGAAGCAGCTGATCAGCTTTGAGAGTCAATTCTGGCCGTCTCAACATACCGAATATCATTTTGGTTTCGGTCATATCACCAATATCGGGCTGCGCAATGCGCTTCAATGGAACCGAAACCTTTACTCAAAGGTTTGCCCTGAATCAGCCGGCGCAACCTGTGCATCGAATATCTCCACTGCCAATCAGATCCTTTCCACGCTCATTGACACCTGCGACACGTGTGAATATGGTATTGACCCCGAAGAAGCAGCGCGCAGTGTGGATATCCTGGCAGAGGTATTGCTGGGGTATTGTTATCAGACAGCGCAGCTTGTCTATAACGCCACCGGTTGGCATTCCAGCCTGGCAGTGGACTATGGGACAATTTGGAAACTGACTCTGATGAATTACAACAGCGGTTCGGTCTGTGTGTTTAATACACTAAATTCAACCTTCGATTTCACGGAGGGGCCGATGAAATGGTCTGATATTTCTGCACATGTATCTGGGGAACAATGCCTGCGGGGATTGAATTATGCCAACCAGATCACTGCAAAATACTTTGACTTTCCACCCGCTGAGTAGGCAGGCTTCAACATAATCCTCCAATTCACTACCTGGGGGATTGTTTAAAATATATTTTTTGTCATTATCTTTTATTGTTTTTTCTTAAAGCGGCAAATGTTTTAGTGTATAATTTATGTTAATAAAGGATATTTCTTAAGTTTAATGCTCGATAAATAGTAACAGTGATTTGAGGTTATTGTTCGATGCAGGGTCAGAGATACAGTCAAAAGAAAAATTGGTTGCTGGCACAGTCGTTGGTGGAGTTTGCATTGGTATTGCCCATGCTGTTGTTGCTCATCCTGGGTGCGATGGATTTTGGGCGTATGTTTTACACCAAGATGGTTTTAACGAATGCGGCCCGCGAAGGTGCGAATTACCTCGCTTATCATCAAAGCGATAAAGATGATGGTTATGTGAAAACGTTTGCAGCCATAGAAGCCGAAGTGAACAGTTCCTACGTTGAGGTAGGGGCTGAAGATGTGGAATATTTAGATTGCTGCACACTTGCTGAAAAAGTGGGGGTGAAGATTACAAAAACGATCGACCTGATTTTTGATGGTATTTTGCAATCGTTTGGTTTGCTTAGTGGGCCGGTTGAGTTGACCAGTACAGTATGGATGGTGGTCCAATGAAAAAACAGAGGTGTCATCCCGGGCAATCGTTGGTCGAGTTCGCATTACTCTTTACCCTTGCGCTCTTATTGATCACCGGATTCTTTGACCTTGGGAGAGCCATTTTTTATTATTCTTCTTTGACCAATGCGGTCCGTGAAGCTGCACGCTATGCGATCGTGCATAAGGACCTTGCCGACGATGATATTAAGGATAAGGTATTGGAATATGCATTTGCATTAAAAGATACTCCTTATCCATTAGACCCAAATAAGATTGATATTACTTATCCAACAGTAGTGAATGATACTAATATAACCATATCTATTAAAGCAACTTATACTTACAAACCGATCACGCCCGGGATCACACTCATTCTCGGCAGTCCAGGTATCGATCTGGTGGCACAATCAACGATGCGCATAGCGGGCGCCGCAAGGTGATGATTAGAGAAAGGTTTTGGTGGTAGATGAAAACGATAATAAATGATCACAAACTTGAGCGCGGCCAGATCATTCCGATCGTGGTGGTTGCTCTAATTGCGTTGATTGCTTTGGCTGCTTTGATTTTGGATGGTGGCGCGTTAATGTCGAACCGTCGTGCTGCGCAAAATGCTGCTGATGCGGCCGCCCTGGCAGGCGCAAGAGTTTTGTGCAGACAATATAACGCTACTGATGATGATATAGAAGATGCAATAGATCTATATATTGACGCAAATCATGCTACACTCATCGAATGGAAACTAACAGATGAAAATGTGGGCGTTATTGAGGGGCTCTTTAAGGGGGAGGTAGTTGTTACCGCTGAAGTTGAGCATGGATCATTCTTTGCAAAAATATTTGGTGAAGACATGTTGACTGCAACCGCAACCGCTGGAGCTGGTTGTTTCCCATATGGAGCGTCTGTCGTACTGCCAATTGCATTTCCGTGTTACCAACCAGTTATGGAAGAAGACCCGGGTGTGTATGTAGTTGGCGAGGACTGTGATTATGCTGCGTTGAATTGGGAGTATTTTGCATCAATTGCCACTGGTTGTGGTATGGGTGATAATCCACTTCTCGGAAACGTAGATCCAACAGAGGAACAAGCTACATGTATAAGAGATTATCTAGATGAAAACCATAGCGATTTAATTTATGTTATTGTGAATGAGGAAAGATATTGCGCTAAAGACCCGGATAATCCCGACCCCATTACTGAATTAATTTGTGAAATTACTGCTGGATTAGAAGGCCATTACCAACTTAATACTAGTGCACATGGATGGTTAAACCTGGGGGGGCAACCTAGCGTTAATGATATGACTGATTGGATTTCGGGTACCGACAATCCCGCTGTTCGTGTTCATTCTTGGCTCAGTTTTATTCCGGGTGTAAGCGCACAACCAGTTTTTACCGCTTTAGAAGAACGCCTTTTTGATATCGTCTGGATCCCTGTTATCAATGAGGCTTGCGATCATGAACCGATACCAGGTGATGAATGTTATGCCAGAGCGCATACGCCCCCTTTTGGCCCCTATCCCGACGATGAGTGCCCAGTGAACAGTGACTTGCCTGGTCAAGATTTTGGTCATGTGGTCGCTTTTGCACCATTTTTTACAACTTGTGTTCGCAACGGTTCGAATGATTTAAAAGATTATTTAAAGGATTATGGGTATGATAGTGAAATAGTTTTTGAATCTGAATGTCCGGGTTTTGGATTGGCTGTTAATGCAAACGATAAAGCAAACATGGAGGCATTAAGCGACACGAATTATTCTTTTGAAGGTTATTTTATTGACCCTTGGTACCTGGAAGATCCTGAGAATCTGAGCATTGTGGGAGCAGATCTTGGGATTTATACTGTTTCACTAACCAGGTAATAATTAATTATTGAATTGAGGAGGTCTTCATTGTCTAATAAAACCAAAACAATATTCATCATCATTGCAGGCGTGATCCTGGTGGCGGTTGGGTTTTTCGCCAGCTACTTATTGATTCAACGTTTCCAGGCAGAACAGGCACCAGCGGTTGTCGAAGAAGAGACTGTCAAGACAGCCGTTGTGGTTTTAACGCGCGATCTTTCATTGGGCGATTCGATCGCATCTGGTGATGTTGAACTGGCCATTGTGCCGGTTGATATCGTCCCGCGCAATGCCATCACCGATCTTGAAGAGGTCATTGGTAAGTTTGTCAAGACAGACCTTATCCAGGGGGAAATGCTTCTTACGCATAACCTGGCGGACCCGACCAATAAGAATCACGACCTCAATTTTATCCTGAGCGAGGATCATGTGCTGATGGCCTTCCCAGCTGAAGACCTGATGAGTCGGGAGAACATTATTCAACGGGGGGATATCGTGGATATCTTCGCTACCTTCCAGCAGGAAGTCAAAACGGTTGGGGAGATCACAACAACCGGTGAGTCTGAAGAGCCGCAGATGCGAACCTTTACCCTGGACACGCTTCAGAAAGTAGAAGTGACCGCATTGGTTCTGGAAGTCACCGAGGAGCAGACAACAGCCACACCCCTGCAAGGTGAAGGAGCTCAAGAAGAAGCCCCTGAGCCGGAAACACGGATCAGGGCATACTTGCTGGCTTTGACTCCTCAGGATGCGCTGATATTAAAACATTTAAAAGACACTGATGCGATATTTGATATCGTACTGCGAGCACCCACTTCGACTGTTCAATTTGAACTGACGCCTGTAACCGAAGAATACATCATCGAATTCTACGGTCTTGAAATTTTACCTTAAACGTAGAGGAAAGCATTAATATGGCGACAACGAACGAACCAACAACGATTCTCCTGGTTTCAAAAAACCCATCTATCATTGAATCAACCCATACAGTTCTCGCAAATGAAGCGAACCTGATCCTGAACGAAGAAGAGGTCACTTCGAAGACACTTTTTAATGTTATTACTGAGTCTCAACCGAATGTGATCCTATTCGATTTCGAATTTCACGGTAAACCTTTTTCCCTGGTAGATAAGATCGCATCCAAAAATCCGATGAGTGCGGTCGTTGCTATCCTGTCTGAATCACAGGCTATCAATTTAGATCGTGTCGTTCTCTCGGGTGCGCGAGCTTTCATTTTTTACCCCTTTCAACCAGGTAAATTAGTCATCACGATTAGACGCATAAATGAACTCCTGGAACGCAACCAACCCCGTTCTCCAAAAGCTACTTCGGAAAAACCTGCTGAAAAGCCCAGGAAAATAATCACAGTTTTCAGCCCAAAAGGCGGGGTGGGGACCACAACCATCGCGACGAACCTGGCCATCAGCCTTTTTAAAAACATTAAACAGGACGTGCTGCTGATCGACGGGAAACATCTGTTTGGGCACGTGGCGCTGTACCTAAACTTGCGTACTGGCAATTCGATCACTGACTTGATCGCACATGCTGGCATGCTGGACTCGCAGCTGATCAAACAGGTGGTTGAGAGGCATAAATCTGGCATTCACGTTCTGCCAAGTCCGAAATCAATCAGCGAGGCTCAGGGAATCCGCCCCGAGAATCTGTTCAATGTGCTTCAAGGTCTGCAGCAGGTATTTCCAAACATTATCAT
>JAYELT010000013.1:0-19168 GCA_034717715.1 Chloroflexota bacterium
CATGGTAGAATCACCCCATGGATTTATTTGACCACGCCATGCAGGAACGCATGCAGCATGAAGCCCCCCTGGCGGACCGTATGCGCCCCCAGACCCTTGATGAGATTGTCGGGCAGGATCACATCATAGGTGAAGGTCGCCTGCTGCGGCGCGCCATCCAGGCTGACCGTTTGTTTTCGTCCATCATTCTCTACGGCCCCCCGGGCACAGGCAAGACCACCCTGGCGCGGGTTATTTCCAACTTAAGCAAAGCACATTTTGAAAATCTCTCTGCTGTTCTGGCAGGTGTGGGTGATCTACGCCGGGTGATCGCCGAGGCGACCGACAGGCGGCGATTGTATCATCACCGCACCATCCTGTTTATCGATGAGGTGCACCGCTGGAATAAATCCCAGCAGGACGCACTCCTACCCCATGTGGAAACGGGCCTGCTGACGCTGATCGGCGCTACCACTCAAAATCCATACTTCGATGTGATCAAAGCGCTGGTCTCCCGTTCCCGGATTTTCGAATTGAACTCCCTGACGGAGACTGATATCCAGGCTATTTTACTGAAAGCACTGGCTGATCCAGATAATGGATACGGAAACCTTGAAGTCGTCTTGGCGCCGGAAGCCATGGCGCATCTGACACGGATGGCAGGGGGAGATGCTCGTAACGCGCTCAACGCCCTGGAACTGGCAGTCGAAACCACACCGCTTGATGCGGAGGGCAAAATCCGGATAAACCTTGATGTTGCGCAGGAATCCATCCAGAAACGCGCTGTGCTTTATGATAAAAATGATGACGCCCATTATGATACGATTTCAGCTTTCATCAAGTCCGTTCGGGGATCAGACCCCGATGCGGCCCTTTACTGGCTGGCGAAAATGCTCTATGCAGGGGAGGATCCCCGTTTCATCCTGCGGCGTTTGATCGTCCTGGCCGGCGAAGATATTGGCATGGCAGACCCCATGGGGCTGGTAGTGGCGAATGCCGCCGCCCAGGCTTATGAGTACATCGGGTTGCCCGAGGGGGTCTTCCCGATCACAGAAGCGACGCTCTACCTGGCGACCGCACCCAAGTCTAACTCCGCCTTCGCCTATCATGCTGCGCTTCATGAGATCGAAGAAAATGGAGCGGGTCCCATCCCAATACACCTGATGGATGCCAGCCGTGATGCCAAGGGCTTCGGACACGGACAGGGCTATGTTTACCCGCATAATCATAAAGATCACTGGACCCCACAGCAATACCTACCGCAAAAGCTGGTCGGGAAGGTATTTTATAAGCCTTCGGACCAGGGCTATGAATCCCAGGTCACGGAACGCCTTGCGCGTTGGCGTAAGGCACAAGCTAAAGCGCTGGCAGAATTGAAAAGGGACTCAGGGGAAAGGTAATATGGCAACTTTCTTGCTGGTCCGTCACGCCGAGAATGACATGGTTGGTAAGAAATTAGCCGGACGGTTGCCGAATGTTCATTTTAAATGAAAATGGTAAGGTGTAAGCGGAGCGATTGGCAGAAAAGTTAGCCGCGATGACAGTCAAAGCGGTCCTGTCCAGCCCCTTAGAACGCGCTCGTGAGACCGCAGAACCTATTGCAAGACTGCAGGGTCTTCTGGTTGAAAATTTTACCTGAGTTGGTTGAGATTGATTTTGGCGAATGGGAGGGTAAAAGCCTGAAGCGTCTCAAAAGCGGACGGTTGTGGAAGGTTGTACAGGGCAATCCAGGCGAATTTTGCTTCCCGGGTGGGGAGTCCTTCAGGGAGGCCCAGGAACGTGTCACCGTTGCTTTGAATAGTTTGGCTGAAAAATTTGGTAGAAGGACGTGGTCGTGTGCGTGAGTCACAGTGATTTGATTCGTCTTGCGATCGCCCGTTTCATGGGGCTTCCCATGGATCACTTCCAACGCTTTCGGATTAATACGGCATCGGTTTCCAAGTTATTTTTACAGGAGGGGAAAGCAAGTTTCGGTTCGATCAATCACGTTTTAGATTTTCAGCTACCATTTAAATGAGTTTTCCTAATTAAACAATGTAGGGATATCAGAATTTTTTGATTTAAATTATAATTATTCGAAATCATGCCAAAAAGGAGCCAACATGGAACAATATCGAATTTCACCAGAGTCTCAGGTAGACCTGAGCCAATTTGAAACATGCTACCAGGGTGAGCTTGATAAGAACACCGGAAAAGCACAGCTCAAAGAACACACTAAAGCATTAAGTGATATTCAGGAATTGATGTATGCGGAACACAAGCAAAAATTACTCATCGTCCTGCAGGGGATTGATACCAGCGGCAAAGACGGCACGATTGAGCATGTCTTTGGCGATGTGAACCCGCAGGGTACAAAGGTGATCAATTTCAAAGTCCCTACCAAGAAAGAGCTGGACCATGACTATCTCTGGCGGGTGCACCAGCACACCCCGGGGAAGGGTGAAATCCTGATTTTCAATCGTTCTCATTATGAAGATGTTTTGGTTGTGCGTGTGCACGATCTTGTATCGAAGGATGTTTGGAAGAAACGATATGATCAAATCAATGATTTTGAGCGTCTTCTGGCAGATGAAGGCACGACAATCCGTAAATTCTTCTTGCATGTCAGCAAACAAGAACAGGCGAAACGTTTCCTGGCGCGGCTTGACCGCCCTCAAAAGCGATGGAAATTCAATCCAGGCGACCTGGAAGAGCGTGAGTACTGGGATGATTACATAGCGGCCTTTGAGGACGTGCTCAGCAAGACAAGTACACCCTGGGCACCCTGGTATGTGGTCCCCGCTGATCGTAAATGGTACCGCAATCTGGTGGTTGCTTCAGTGATCCTGGATTCCCTGAAAAGCCTGGATATGCAGTTCCCGGAAGAAGTGCCGGAGATAGACTCGTACCGCAGTAAACTCACAGCAATGATCGGGGAAGTACCGGAGTGATGATGGGGTCGTCTGGCGATGTCCCTGGGTTTGTGATTGCAGGTTGCATTAACCGGGATTTCATTCTACCTATTTCTGGCCCCCCGCAAATCGATATTCTGGGTGGGAATATAACTTATGCGGCGGTTGGCCTCAATCTTTGGAAAGGCACAGCGGGGTTGCTTGCACGTGTGGGTGAGGATTTCCCGATGGGTTGGCTGGATCGATTTGCCTCGCTGGGGTTTGATCTTTCAGGGGTGAAGCTGCTTCCTCAACCCATGGATGTTCGGCGTTTCATGGCGCATGAGGATGTCAATACCACTTACACCCAAAGCCCAATTCAGCATTTTGCTGACCGCAGATTGGCTTACCCGCCAGCACTGCTGGGATATCATGATACCCGTCCAATCCTTGCAAGCCGAACGACACCCATGAAGCAAACCATTCAAATCTCTGATGTCCCTGAGTATTATCTTGATTGCAGTGCCATTCATATCTGCCCCATTGATTACCTGTCGCACCTGGTCTTGCCTTCATTGTTTCGACAGGGGCAGGCTTCAACCATAACCCTGATGGCTGATTCGGGGTATATGTCGCCCTCGTTTTGGGAGGAAATTCCAGGCGTGCTATCGGAGATCACAGCTTTTATTACAAGCGAAAAGGACATCCGCAGCCTGTTTCAGGGGCGTCAAACAGATCTGTGGGAGATGGCAGCTATTCTGGCGAATTACGGACCGGAATATGTCCTGATTGAAACAACATCCCAGGGGTATTGTCTCTTTGATCGCATCAGCGGGAAAAGATGGAGGGTACCCAATTATCCATCGAAAGCGGTTGACCCGACAGGCTGCGCAGATGCTTTTGCAGGTGGATTCCTGGCTGGCTATCGCCAGAATTATGACGCTCTTGAGGCGACATTGCGGGGCAGTATTGCTGCCTCATTGGTGTTAGAAGGCAGTGGGCTTTTTTATGCCCTGGAAGCGATGTCTGGTTTAATCGAGCTGCGATTGAACGCTTTGCGTGAGCGAGTTCAGAAAATTTAACATTTAATGAGGAGGATAATCAGAATCTAGAATATTAACAGGGAAATTTTATCAAACCAGGCCTGGCGTGTCAATTTGCGCAACCGGCGAACGATCAATTTGGATCGTTCAGCTTGTGTGGGTTGGTTGGAGTATTGATCCAAACGATACGTGCTGACACTTTCTCTTTTTGTTTGTTTTTCTTTTGGGATGAAATGTATCAATTTTCGAGTATGCTCTTTTTCAACATCCTGGAGGCTGTATTGATCCAACTGATAAGCACTGACAATTTGAAGAATCTGCCTTCGTGCTTTAGGCAGAAGCTTTATCAATGTCTGGGCGCGTTCTACCGGCGTTTCAGAAAGATCAAGCGGCTTCCCCAGTCTTCTTATGGATCGACCCATTTGCCGATATGCTCTTTCTGCAGGGGATAATTGCGCCTTGAAACTCCATCGCCGTAACCAGCTCGGGATGTCTTTGCCGCCCTCATCTAATCGATTTTCCAGGAGAATTGGCAGGGATCCAATATTAACTTTGATATATTTGGGAAGCATGACCACGGCAAGGATAATCAATAGAAGGATCCCACCAATAGCAAGAACATCCCAAAAGGAATACCTTGCGCTCTTTTCGGAAGGGGTTTGTTCGGATGGGTCTTGACCTTCAAGCTCGGAAACGACCGGGGGACCAACATCATCAGGCTCCTCGTTCCCGAGAAGGGGTTCCAACATCGGCAGGTCATCTTGAAAGATTTCTTCGCCGGATTCTGCAATCGGTGGAATCACGCCAGGCAGGAACAGCGCTGGTTCGGAGACTGTGGGTTCAAAGGTCACCCAACCGTATCCTACGAAATAGACTTCGGGCCAGGCATGACTGTTTTTCTCCCTCACCGTATAAGCATTCGTTTGAAAATCATAAGATCCTTCCGCATAACCCACGGACAGGCGTGCTGGAATACCCAGGGATCGCAGCATTAAAACTTCAGCGGTTGCAAAATAATTGCAGAAGCCCATCTTTTCTTCGAATAAGAACCACTCAATTGGGTCCACACCTGTTGGTGCCGGGGGCATTATTCGGGAGTATTCAATAAAGATTCGTAAATACCGTGTAATGCCAAAGGCTATGGAATAGGGACTATCTAAGCCCTCCGCAATATCCTCAGCCAGAGTCTTAATTTCTGGTGAAAAATCCTCCGGAAGCTGCAGGTACCGATCCAACCAATCAGGGTAGTCTGTGGACGTTTCATAAAGGTTGGCGACGGTGAGCAGACTGATGTTGGATTCAACCTGGTAGCTATCGCCAGCAATCAATTCGGGTTCGGGAAGCAGCGCGATCAGGTCTTCCCTTGATATCGAGATCGGCTGTGTGATCGCATGAACAGGAACACTGACCCAGATAGGCGTTCCAGGTGCATAGATGTTCGCTGTGTGATCAGCCTTGGTTGAAATGGTGTATTTCACCATCAGGACATCTTTCCATCTTGGATATTGAATGTTGAAATTATCCGAGAAAAGGCGCAGTCGCTGCGTACCAGGGCTGGTAGACCAGGTCCCATCTTCATAGTGATCATAGCTGCGTGCCCGCCAATAATTGCGGTATTCCTCAATCTCTTTTGATTCCGGTTGGACGATAAAAACGATCTCTTCGCTGACTGGTGTGCCTGTACCTAATACCATGGAATCGCTAGAAAAATCGTTTCTTGTGATAGATGTATTTGCTTCAAATGTGAAAATTTCTACAATTGGATCCGTAAGGCGTTCCCATTGCGTTGTGAAGGACCTCCAAAGACTCGAATAACGCCGGTTCTTCCGTGTTTCGATAGGAATTATGATGGCAACAAAGAGGATGCAGGAAACCAGGATCACCAACACCTTTGAGAGATCGGTTTGGATCCTCGTTGTGACTTGAATCCCCTCCTGGCTCCATTTTTGTTGATAATGCAGGAAAGCCATTCTGCCAATGAGAAGTAAAAAGAGAAAGAGAAAGGAAATCAGGAACCGGGAATTGCGACCGGGATCCTGGTCATAATGACCAATTATCAGTAAGGTAATCAACAGAGGGACGATGGATATCCAGTACAAACCTTTACGTATCAGGATAAAAGCAGAAATAGATCCGAGTGTCCACAGCGTAACAGCCATAATGGTCAAAAAGAGGATAGAGTCAGAGATATCACTCCCATAGATGAGTTGGTTGATCGTGATCCGCAATCGCCAACCGAGAAAGTTCAATATTCGATAGCGCCAGTTCATATCTGATTTGACCGTGGTTCCTAACAGGAAAGCATACAGGAAAGTCCCATAAACAGTTGAGAATATCATCGCGATCAGGGGAGAAAAGCGGCTGTATCCTAAAGCCAATCCAGCCAACCCAGCGAAGAAGGACAAATAGACCAGGATCTGCAAATTACTGGCCCATTGTGTGGCTTCCAGCCGACCACCGATTAGTGTGATCGCAACCAAAGCAATCAGGGCAGTCCAAATGTCCCACCAGCGCTGCTTGGGAAGATTTCTGGCTATTTTTCTCATCATAGTATGTGTCTATTCAAGTTGTAATTTTTCGTCAAATAATGTATTCAGCGGATAAAAGGTGTTAATGGTGTTTGGGTTATTTGTGACTTGGTCACCTGTGTCAATATTTTACCAATGATTGAATTTAAGTAAGGCAAGTAGATGTAAAAGTAGAAAAAGTTTTTCGTTAAATAGTTTTTCTAACATAATTGCGTTAGTCTGCATCAAAGTTTGGTGAATGGTGAGAATTATAATCCAACAGTACATGGATGATATGCGAATTTTGTGGTTTTAACGGCAATTATTATTGTTTTTGGTCCAACAGAGTATTTAGCTGTGGTGGTGTCTTGTCAAACACGTTTTAGGATCGAGCGTATTGTAAGTGCCATAAGGTGCTTTGCACCGTAAATCTTTTTGCTTGGAAAAGGATCAGAAAACCAATTAAGAAAGATGATGCTAGATTTTCTTCAAGAAATTTCCGATCTTCTCCAATGCTTTCTCGATCAATTCATAACTGGTGGCATAAGAGCAGCGTACAAAGCCGCTTCCCGCATCACCAAAAGCAGAACCAGGAACAACCGCCACTTTTTCTTCCATTAGGAGCCTTTCTGCGAAGACATCGTCGCTCATCCCGGTGTTGTGGACGCTGGGGAAGACGTAAAATGCTCCATGCGGTTCAAAGGTCGGCAGCCCCAGGTCATTCAATCTCCGGTAGATTAATTTACGCCGGCGGTCATATTCCGCTTTCATTTCTTGAACGAAGGGTTCACCCACTTTGAGGGCTTCCAAAGCAGCATACTGGGAAATGGTTGGCGCTGACATGACTGAATACTGGTGGATGCGCACCAAACCCTGGATCAGGTTGGCAGGCCCAGCAGCATAACCAATGCGCCAGCCCGTCATGGCATAGGCTTTTGAAAAACCCCCCAGGAGTAAGGTCTGTTCTTGCATACCTGGTAAGGATGGGAAACATACATGTTTGTAGTCATACACCAGTCGATCATAAATCTCATCTGAGATGACCAATATATTGTGCTTCTTTGCCAATTCGCCGATCGCTGTAAGCCTGTCGCGGCTGACGACGGCCCCAGTGGGATTATTGGGATAACCAAGCAGGATGGCTTTTGTTTTTGGCGTGATGGCTTTTTCTATGATTGCGGGATCAGGTTGGAAATCATCTTCCATGGTTGTGTATATTTCAACAGGCTTGCCCCCCGCCAGCAAGACCTCAGCCTGGTAGGAGACAAAACAGGGCGTGGGGATGATCACCTCATCACCCGGGTCTAATAATGCGGAAAATGTCAGGTAAAGCGCTTCTGATACGCCGACTGTGATGATAATTTCACTAAGGGGATCATATCGGACGCCATAACGTTCTTGGAGGTGGGCTGCTAAAACCTGACGCAGCTCGAGAATGCCGTGGTTGGAAGTATAGTGTGTTTCGCCTGCCTGCAGTGATCGGACACCAGCATCAATGATCGGCGGGGGTGTAGCGAAATCCGGTTCGCCAATTCCAAGGGAAATCACATCTTCCATGGTGGCTGCAATATCAAAGAATTTCCGGATACCTGAGGGCTTCAGGGCGCTTAAAGTCTTGGATAAATAACGATTATGCATTCAGTCTCCTTGAGAATTTAGATTTAATCGAGGATTTTTCGCAATTTTGATTGATCCTTTGGACTGTATCTTCCATGCTGCTTCTTCAGTAAGGTAGAAAAGGTCAAACACACTTTCCCCAGGTGCACACCGTACCAGAAAGCCGACGCCCTCGGGTTCTCGCCTCCGCTGGAGGACCGCCAAAACCTGATAGTGTTGGTCTTCCCAAGAAAAGGCGCGTGGCTGTTCAGGATAGGTGCTGCCGGCATAACATTCAACTTCAGGTGTCATTGGGTTACCTGGGCGTTATCACCCAAAATGAACTGCCCCGTTTGACCCTTAATGATCACATTATCGCCAACGATGGAGGTATCTAAATTACTTGCAGTGATATGCGTTACCAGACCGATGATCGCATCTTTAAGTGTGCTGCCCAGTACTACTGTGCCGGCACCAATGGAAACATGCGGCCCAAGTGTTGATGTGGTCACCTCTGCATCGGGGTGGATGTTAACTGGCGGGAGAATGACCGTATCTTTCAAATGGGATAAACGGTCGCTGTTGTCCCTGCCATGTTTGAGCAGATAACGGTTGGTCTCCATTAATGCATCAATCGTCCCAGCATCCAGCCAGACATCGACCCTTTCTATCCGCATCTGGAAGCCGCGTTCCAGGAGGATGTTGATGGCATCCACCAGGAAGTATTCCCCTTTCAGGGAAATGTTCCTGTTCATTTGTTCCTCGATAGCAGCGATCAAATCCTCCGCTTCTTTGAAGAAATAGCAGCCAACCAAAGCCAGGTTATTGTTCAACTCCTGGGGCTTCTCAATTAGCCTTTTGACCGCACCAGAGCCATCCACCTCAGCTACGCCAAATCGGCGCGGGTCGGGGACGGGTTTGACAACGGCAACACCATCTTTTTTCTCATTTGCAAGGAAGGAGAAATCTTTCTCGATCAAGGTGTCTGAAAAAGCCATTAACATTGGTCCGTGGAGAAATTCACGTGCCTGCCAAAAGGCATCGGATTGGCCGATCATCTCCGGTTGGACGGCATAGTCCACGTGCCTATCCGGATAGTGGGCTGACATATAGTCCCGAATTTGGTTGCCCATCGTGGGGCCTAGGATGAACACGAATTCAGCTGAGTCGAAATTAGGAGCGGAACGGAACATATCCAGGACATGGTCCAGGACAGTTCCACCCGCCAGTGGAACCAGCGGCTTGGGCTTGCTCCAGGTGAGTGGGCGCAGGCGTGTACCGAAGCCAGCCATGGGAATTACGATTTTTAAGGGTTTTGTCATGAGTTTCTCTCCATTATATCGGAGTTTATGTCATCTGATCTATTTATTATATATGGGTGTGTGAAATTCACTTCCAGGATTGTTTTCATGTCGATCCACAGCATTCAGATTCCTGCGCGAAAATATGACGTTGGGGATATTTTTACAATGGAATCGCTTCATGAGGATTATTATAATATGGAAGGGCACGGGGAATAGTGATTTGATACCGGTGATCAGGGAATTAGGAAAAATGATGAAAGCTTTGAACACCAACTCATCCTGTAATTAACCTGTTACCTCCTCCCCACGCAGGCTGTCCCTTAGTTTATGGGCAAGATCGCTGAATTCTGGCAGATAGCGCATTTCTGGTGTACGGGGACGGGGTAAATCAACGAAGAGGTCGAGTACGATCCTGCCGGGACGGGCAGAAAGAACCAGTACCCTGTCCGACAGGTAGATGGCTTCTGAGATCGAATGAGTTACCATCAGGACAGTCTTACGGCGCGCCCCCCAGATATGCAGCAGCTCATCCCCCATCCGCTCACGTGTGAGGGCATCCAGAGAACCAAAGGGTTCATCCAGCAGGAGTAAATCAGGGTCCTGCATCAAAGAACGGGCAATTGCCACGCGCTGCGCCATCCCACCGGAAAGGTCGCGCGGGTACGCTTTTTCAAAGCCTTCCAATCCGACTAATTTAATCAAAGCCCGGGAGCGGGTTTCAATTATATCCCCGGAGACATTTTTTAATTCAAGAGGTAAACAGACATTGTCAATGACACAGCGCCAGGGCATCAGGTTCGCGTTTTGGAACACCAACCCCACCTCGGGTTGGCGCTTAGAAAACTCAACTTTGCCCGTGTTTGGGCCTATTAAACCGGCCAGCACTCGTAAAAGGGTGCTCTTTCCGCTGCCGGATAGTCCAATCAGTGAGACAAAGCTGTTGGGCTCCAAGGGAAAAGATACATCATGCAGCGCATGCACCACACATCTGGCATCACTGAAGGTGACCCCCAGGTTTTGAACACTGAGAGCGGGATCAGGGGAGGAGGTCATTTGTGAATGCCTCGTTTAGGTCCAATGCTTCTTCAAGTAAACCCATGTCCAGCAGCACTTGCTGCATATTCATCCACCCGGTGGGTTCACTAAATCCAGGTCGCTGTGTCTTCCAGAGATCAATCGATTCATCCAGGACCTCGCGCTGGACAGTCTCATCTGCTTCTGCCAGGTTTTCAACATACTTTTTGCTGATTTCATAAGCTTCATCGGGATTTTCAATCGTATCAGAGATGCCTTTCAGCAGGGCTTTAATGCAGCCAGAGACCTGTTCAGGATGTTCGCGGCGTGTTGTTTCATTGGTAACCAATCCATTTGAGACCAATTGCATATAATCCGATACACGAATCACATTAACATCGTAACCTTGAGATCGCAGCATGACGGGTTCATTCGCCAAATAAACAACAGAAGCATCAACCTGCTCACTCACCATGGCTTCAACCTGATTGAAACCGATTGACAGCAGGTTGACATCGTTTTCTGTCAGATCACCTGCATTGAGTAAAGCTTTAAATCCAATGTAACTGGCACCGTATAATCCCGGGATACCGATTGTCATATCCTTCAGGTCCTGGGGACTTTCTGTTTGTGCTTCGCTGAAAGAAACAACACCAACGGGATAATTTTGATACCACGCGGCCACATAAACCACTGGTAGTCCTTGCGCTCGAGCCAGGAGGACCTGTTCTCCGCTGGCGACGGCGAATGTTTGATTCCCCGAGCCAACCAGTGCAACAGCATCGGTTTCACTGCCATATTCCAGCGTCACTTCAAAGCCGGCATCCTCAAAATACCCTTTTTCTATGGCGACATAGACCGGTGCGAACTGGATATTGGGGATGTAACCTAGAGTCAGGCGTGTGGAAATTAAAGTGGTTTCATCTGGGGTATTGTTTACCATATTAATAACGCTCAGAACCAGGTAGAGTATCAGCAAAGAGCCTGATATGAGTATTCCATACTTCCAATACCACTTCCATTGTTTGTTCTTCATTGATCGATTCTCCTCCATTAAGTTAATCAGTCCTATTCTTCGCGCCAGGACTGCCAGGATAGAAAGTGAGTTTCAAGTAAAAGGACCAGAGCATATAGGGACATAGCCATTGCAACCAGGGTGATTACCGACACAAAGACCAGTGCGGTGTCGTACTGGCCGCGTCCGACATTGATCAGGAATCCCAATCCCCGATCCGCCCCAACAAGTTCGCCGACAACCGCACCGATGACGGATAAGGTTGCACCAACCCTTACACCACCCAGGAAGATGGGAAGGGCTGCTGGCACTTCGAGCTTCCAGAAGGTCTGAAGGGGGTTGGCACCGAGGGATTCCATCAGGTCACGCAGGTCCTGCGGCACTTCCCGTAAGCCAACCACGGTGTTGATCAAAATCGGGAAGAAGACAATCAGGCTGCAGATCAGGATTTTTGAGGAAATACCAGCGCCAAACCAGATTACCAGCAGGGGTGCGATGGCGACGATCGGGATCGATTGGCTGGCGACCAGGTAGGGGGAAGTAAGTTTTTCAAGAGTGGGAAATTTGGAAAGGAAGTATCCAAGCACAGTGGCTGCTAATCCACCCAGCATAAGACCAGCCAGCACCTCCAGCAGTGTGGCTATTGTGTGCTGTACGAGCTGCCCATCTGCCAGGGATTGTTGGAAACGCCGCCAAACAAGCCCGGGTCCTGGAAGGATGAAGGCCGGCAGTCCGAGCAGCTTGGAAACAAGGTGCCAGATGATCAGACCTGCCCCCAGCGAAATCACCAGCCATAGAACCCGTTTTAGAGGCTGGTTCCTGCGATTACTAACGTTACCTTTTTCTTTAGACATAAAAATGCCCCGAAGACTCACTCGGGGCAAAAATGGACTTTTGGATAGATATATACCTTCTTCCATTCGGACTGTAACCGCCGGCACCGGCATCTCACCGGTTCATGTGCCATTGCACTCGTGGGCTATCCCTGTCAGGGGAAGTACCACCGGTCGGGAATTGGGTCAATGACCCTCACCCTGCCCCGAAGGTTTAGTATTAATGATGGCTAAAGTATATCCGCTGTGATGGGGGCTGTCAATAATTAGACTAAAGGGAAGAAGGGTGAATTGTGAATAGGGAATGGGAAAAAAGTGAGCCTTTTAAAAAGATATCACACAAATTATGCTTTTATATAGCGAATAGAAATTTCTGCATTTCTTGTCTGACTATCGTTATAATTATTCTGTGGCTTGTCAGAGGGAGCAAGCCCCTGTACAATAACCAAACAACTGCTTGAATCACCCTGAGGGAGATATGCCAGTAAACCTGCTTGAGATTCAGAAAAAACTCAACGATTTCAGCGCCCAGGCCGCGGCGCGTAAACAAAAATTGGCCAGCCGCCAGCGTGAAGTCTCCAACCTGATTGAAGGCTATGCTGACCGTTTGGATGACCTTCGCGAACAGGTGGACCGTGCCGCCTCAATGATCCCTCATTTGCGTTGTGCAGTACCGCGGGATGAGGCACTCGACACTGTTGTCCCCAAGCCGAATCTTCCCCGGACTTTTACCGTACTGGCGGCGGATGGTTCCCAGATTAATCCCAGCCGGCATGCCCAGGTGGAGTTTTGTGTGATCAATGTTGGTGTGGTCAAGATGATGCGTGGTTCTGGTTTGACCCCCGAGATCTACACTCACAGCCAGCTATTGGATTATGACGCAGTCTTCCTTCCCAGCGGCGGGATGATCTCAGAGGGGATGGTTGCTCTCAAGCGGGACTTGCGTGAGCGTGAAGCTTTGGCGAAATTGATGGGAGACCTGCAGCCCCCTGCAATTTCTATGACAGATGGCCCATTAGAGCTGTATCGGGAGCCGCACGAGACGGCCGAGTTTGCAAAGACGCTCGATCGGTACCTAGATGTGCTGGCAAGCTTGCGCGACCAGGGATTGATCACACTGGGATATGTAGACAAACCCGGAAGCGACTTGATCGGAAGGCTGTTGGAATTGGCACAAATGACCGATGATGATCTAGCTGCTTATAATCGGCGCCGGCGGCGATTTGCAGGTGTCAGCGATCGCCAATTAATGACAGATATACTGGTGAACCCGGGCGATCGTTCAGCGTTGTTCGGGATTCATTCGCAGACAGCCTTGCGTTTCAGGGGCGACCTTGCACTGCATTTTTTCTATATAAATGTGGGAGAACCCGGAAAACCACATTTGGCACGTGTGGAGGTGCCCAATTGGGTTGCTGGTGACCGCATGTTAGTTGGGTTGATACAGGCTGTGCTGCTCGAACAAGCCAGCATCATGGGTACACGGCCGTATCCCTATATCCTTCACCGTGCTCATGAGGTGGCAGTGGTAACCTTACCCGAGCATCAGCATGTCGAGGAGATGATCGTGGCTGAGTTTCAACGCCGTGGGATTCCCATTGATGAAAAATCAAACAAACAATATCATAAAGACCTAGATTCGACGAAAACGAGGTACCAGGCATGAGCGGGATAGCTATTGGAAGGTTATTGCGATCGGGAACAACCGGTTTTGTGATTGGCTGCCGGGTGAACCAGCTGGATGCCCCCAGCTTTGGCGCATTGGTGAGGGTTCCCTTAGCTCTAGATTACCAGGTGTACGGCCTTATCTATGATATCCATATTGAAGATGACGGCCTGGTGCGGCAATTGATCACAGCCCAGGATGTACCTGAGGAAGTCTTGCGGGATAACCGTGAAAACCGCAACGTCCCGGTGGAGATTGCCGTCCTTACGCTGGGATATCAGCAAGGCAGCCAGATTTTTCACCTGCTGCCGCCGCGCCCCCCGCTGAGCCTGGATGCCATCTACCTATGCAACACAGAAGAGATCGTGAATTTCACCGGTACAGGCCGCTTTGGTTATTTCCGCCACATGCTGCGAGACCGAAACAAACCCATTGAGGAACTCCTGGCAGCACATTTGATGGCTGCACGTGCAGCCCATGAGAGCGCAGGGAACGATGATTGGTTCGTTGATGCCTTACAGGAATTGATTACCTTAATGCGGGATGATTACCAGGGTCTGATGAATGTCCTTGGCGCTGCCAGTGAAATTTGAGAAACTCAACTCATAGACAGAGATAGTGGATGAAAATATGACCGAACAAATGAATAATGCCTCAGGAAGTAATTCGGGTGCAATAGGTTACATTGTTGGCGGTGGGTTGAAAGCTAACCTGCAAGCACGCTTGAGTGTCCCAGCACAGACCATACAGGAAGGTGCTTTCGTTGTGATTGAGAGCGGCAGTTGGCTGTTTTATGGATTGGTCACCGACTTACAGTTAGGTTCAACTGACCCGCGCTTTGCCGATGAACAAACCGGAACTCGCCTCCCTCCGCAGCTTGCGAAGCTGCTGCACGGGCAGACTCTGTATACCAACCTTGAGATCCTTACAGCTTTGATGATGGAGCAGGGTCCGGAACCGGGATCGCCAGAATATGATGCCTGGTTTCAGCAAGTTTTAGACGAAAAAATCCGTCCCGAGCCGGTGAAGACTGTCCCACAGCATCACGCTGTCGTACGCCTGGCGAGCGCTGGTGATATTGCAGAGATCTTTGGCAAAGAAGGCAAGGGCGCTTTCTTTCGCATTGGTGATACGTTAGAGGGTGGTCATCCGGTGTGCATGGAACTGGATAAATTGGTCCAACGTTCCGCCGGGATCTTCGGCGCCACAGGCACGGGCAAATCTTTCCTAGCCCGAGTGATCATATCTGGCCTTATTCAGCGTGATAAGACGGCTGTGTTGATCTTCGATATGCACAATGAATATGGTCCGGACGACACCGCTTCAGACACTGGCATGCGTGTGCCCGGGTTAAAGAATAAATTCAGCTCAAAAGTGCGTATGGTGGGGTTGGGACGCGGAGCGACGATCCGGGGAGAACAACCTGATTACACACTGGAAATTGCTGAGTCAGATATCACGCCTGAAGATATTTTGATGCTGTCACAGGAACTAAACTTGCGTGAGACAACACCTGCAACTTTGAATGCGTTGGTTAACTCTTTTGGTAAGAATTGGTTTCATGAATTTAAACAGTTGCGACCTCATGCGGTTGAAGAAAACGAGGATGGTAAAACTCAGCCAGCTGAGGACAGCATAGAAGCCTGGGCGAATAAAGCAAATATACATCAGTTTGCAGCCATTGGGTTACATTCGAAACTTAATCGGCTTTTTGATTGTGACTATATCGTGGAAGAACCTGCTGCAGATGCGTTGAAACAAGTGATCAGCAACCTCGATAACGATCAGCATGTGGTGCTCTCCTTTGGGAAACACGAGAAAGACCTGGATTATTTATTTGTCTCCAATTTACTCACCCGACGCATACGGAATGAATGGCAAAAGCGCACGAACGCATTTCGCAGTGGTAAGGGGGGCGCTGCAGAACCTCGCCAGTTGGTGATCGTGGTGGAAGAAGCCCACAAGCTTCTTAACCGGGAGATGGCATCCCAAACGACCTTCAGCACCATCGCCCGGGAGATGCGTAAGTATTATGTGACCTTGTTGATCATCGATCAGCGTCCATCACAGATATATGATGAGGTAATGTCCCAGTTAGGAACGCGCGTCAGCGGTTGGCTGGGGGATTCTGATGATATTCATGCGGTGCTGACCGGCCTGGCTGGACGTGAAGCCCTGCGTGGTATGCTGGCGCGTTTGCAACCTAAGGAGGAAGTGCTCATCTTGGGCTGGGGAGTGCCTATGCCGATCGTGGTGCACTCACGGCGCTATGATGACGCCTTTTGGGATGAACTTCTGGGCAGGCAATCGAAGCGCAGCAATAATGAAATCCTCGATGAGTTAGGTTATTGATATGATCCCTGTTAAGCTCAAGATTGAAGGTTTTCTATCTTATCGTCAGCCGGTTGAATTAGATTTCACCGGTTTTGATTTAGCTTGTATTTCCGGGCCAAATGGTGCCGGTAAAAGTTCTTTGCTGGATGCCATCACCTGGGTATTATTTGGCCAGGCGCGCCAACGTGATGAGTCGGTGATCAATAATCATCCAGCTGTGAAAGCGGCTGCGGTGACCTTGGATTTTGATTATGAGGGCAACCGCTACCGTGTTCAGCGTACCAATCCTCGTGGGAAGACCTCCACGGTGGAGTTTTTTATTCTCTCCCATGTGGCGGATGAGGATGGGCGATGGAAACCCCTCACGGAGCGCACCTTGAGGGAGACGGATCAAAAGATACAGGATACCTTGCGGATGGACTTCGATACCTTCACCAACGCCTCCTTTTTCCTGCAGGGCAGGGCGGATCAATTTGCGACAGCCCGGCCGGGGGAGCGCAAGCGCATCCTCAGCAATATTCTTGGGTTAGAGGTCTGGGAGACCTATCGCGACACAGCCCGTCAACGACGCACCCAGAAGGAAAAGGAAGTTCGTGAGCTGGATGGCAGGTTGGATGAGATCCAGAGTGAACTGGATGAAGAACAGGAGCGCAAGGAACATCTGGCAGAATTGCAAAAAAGGCTGGCGGATTTAGAAAAGCAACGGATTTCCAGGGCAAAAAACCTTGAGAATGTTAAGCGTTTGCATGCTTCACTGGAAGAACAGCGCAAGGTTGTGGCAACATTCCGTTCACAGCTTGAGGGCGCTCAGGGGCATTATGATCGCATTCTCTCCACGCTGGAACAGCGCGGTGAGGAAAAGTTGGGTTATGATGTTATCCTGGCAGAAGCTGAAAGCATTAAGAAATCTTACCAGGATTGGCAAAAAACGCGTACAGATCTGGGCGCGATGGAGGAGGTGGCGGCAGCCTACCATCAACATGAAGCCTTGCGGCAAGAGCCCCTGCGTGTGATTCGGTCTGAAGAGGCCCGTTTGAAACAGGAAGGGCAGGATTTAGAAGCACAAAAATTAGCATTAGAAAATGCACTCTCAGAAGTGGACAGCTTGAAAGCGCAGTTTAAGACATCTGCAGAAGCTATCCAAAAGGCAAGGGCACAATTGGACCGGTGTGGTGCATTGGAAGAGCAAATCAGGCAGCTGCAGGCGGAACAAGCGGAAGCCAAAGCTGAAAATCCCCGTTTGCGAGATGAGATGGCGGAACTTAAAGATCGCATTGACAAACTTCAAGTTGCTGAAGGTGTCGAATGTCCATTATGCGGCCAGCCGCTTTCTGCCAATGAACGCCAGGCATTAATTGGATCACTAAATGAAAAAGGAAAGAGTCTCGGCGATCGCTTTCGGGAGAATAAACAGCTCCTGGAGGACTTTGAGGGGAAGCTTCAAAAGATGGGCGCAGAATTAGCGGATCTGAAAGTCGCTGATACAGCGCTGCGGAACGCGACCCGCCAGTCAGATCAAATTAAGAATCAACTCAAGCTGCTGGAAGAGCAGGAGAAAAAATGGCATAAAACAGGGGCAGCACGTTTGGCGGAGATCACCACAATATTGGTAGAAGAGACCTTTGCACTTGAAGGCAGGCAGCGACTTGAGGTGATCAGCGCTGAATTAGAAGCATTGGGCTATGATCTGGAAATTCATAAAAAGCTTCGCCAGGCAGAACAGGCTGGTCGTAAGGCTGAGGGGGCTTTTAGGAAGCTGGAACAAGCACAGGCCGCTCTTGCGCCGCTTACAAGAGGCATTGCGGATCTGGAAACTCAAAAGGATGAAAGGGGAAAAGAGCTGGAAGCCTTGACCGCAGCACATGATGACGCCGCTGTAAAGCTTGCTGCAGCTAATACCAATCTGCCCGATCTCTCTGAAGCGGAATCAGATCTGTATGACATCCAGGAACAAGAAAATATCTTAAGGCAGGAGGTTGGTGGTGCTGTACAAAAGGTTGCAGTCTTAGAGAGCTTTAAAGTGCGCAAGACTGAGTATTTAAATGAACGCGACCAGGCGACCCAGCGCATTGCTGACCTGAAACAGCTTGAGCGCGCCTTTGGAAAGGATGGTGTACCTGCGCTCCTGATCGAACAAGCGCTGCCCGAGATTGCGGAGACCACCAATGACCTGCTCTCTCGCCTGACCAATGGGCGTATGTCCTTCAAATTCAGGACCCAGCGGGAATACAAGGACTCCAGCCGCGAGGACAAAAAAGAGACCCTGGACATGGTCATCAGTGATCCTGTGGGCATCCGGGATTATGAAATGTTCTCCGGCGGGGAGGCTTTTCGGATCAATTTCTCCATCCGCTTGGCTTTATCGGAAGTGCTGGCGCGTCGGGCAGGTGCACGGCTGCAAACACTGGTGATCGATGAGGGCTTCGGCAGCCAGGATGCCCTGGGCAGGCAGCGCCTGGTGGAGGCGATTAACCTGGTGCGGGATGACTTTGAAAAGATCCTGGTGATCACGCATCTGGAGGAACTCAAGGAAGCATTCCCCACCCGAATTGAGGTAGAGAAGACCCCTGAGGGGTCTCAGCTGAGTGTGGTGTAAATTAATTGTCACGCTATAAGCGTGATCTACAAGGCCTGCCGTAGGCAAGGGTCTCATGCCATTGAAGAGAAAAGGCTGACTCGGACGAGGTAGTCTTCCTAACACCTAACACCTAATTACTAATGAACTATTCATCATCCCCAAGTTGAAAAATCCCTCACTCCGATGCCTTGATATCCTTCACGTTTAACTGCAGGCTGCTGCGCCCATTAAACTCGTTGATCTCAAATCGATACGCCAGGTCAATGCGATTCGGCATATTCTCCATCCAATATCCCTGCCGAAATGCGATCGCGTCAAAATTATTGGCTCCCGCCTGCAGTGTGAGTTTGAGATGGCTGCTTTCACGTCCAACCGCCCTGGCATAGCGCACCGCCACATCATATGAGGCAAACACCGGCTCCGGGTTGC
>JAYELT010000014.1:0-5434 GCA_034717715.1 Chloroflexota bacterium
GCTTGATAATTCTCACTGTGCACCAGCCAGCCATCCAGCGACTGGTCCAGGTCTTCAAAGCAGGCTAATATTTGGATTTCCAGATTCGGGAAAAACCGGGTGTCCAGCGGGAGGGTCTGCCATTTGGGTGTGAGGGGTTCACCCGTCAGGTCAGCCGCCGTGACCTGCCTGAGAAGTTCCCACGGGGGCATTTCATTTTCAAGCATGCCCAGTTCCACCCACTCCTTGATCTGCACCGGCATCCCATCATGGGTGAAAAGCGCTTCAAGTAAATCCTTTTTATTCCGCTTGATAAGATGATCCAGCGTGATGATGTAGTGGCTGTTGCGCACGAACTTGGGCTTGTTCCAGACCTTGACCAATTCATCTTCAAACTGGCTGATGAAGCCGATCACCTTGTAGGCGATCTCTTTCAAAGCCTGCAGCTGCGCCAGGCGTTCCGCCGCCCAGATGTTCTTCTCGGCGAACAAATACTGGTACATCCACAGGTCGAACTGCTCTTCCAGGAAGGCGCGTGCGTTCTTGTTGATAAAATAGTCCACCTCGGACTGCTTTTCAAACACACGGAAGGCTTTTTCAAGCGTTTCATCTGAGAGGATGATATCTTCTTTGCGCAGGTCGCGCAGGATCTGGTTGATCTTGGTGATGCGCCCGCGCACGGAGTAAGCAGTGTCAAATACGATCGCTCCGTCCGGTGCCACCTCGCGGAAGCTGAACACCACCTGGCGTTTTTCGTTGGCACGTTTGTGCTCAATGTTGCAGGCATCAAAAAAGAAATTAAATCCATCCACCTCCACTTTCAGGCTGTTAAATATTCGGTCAGTTTTCACATAATAGAGCATGTGGGTCTTCCAGAACAGCACCACGTCCCGGTCATTGGTGTAGACCTGTTCATAAACCTTCTGGTGCAGGGGGGTGTAGCGGAAGTAGATTGAGCCGCTTTCGCTGAAATAACGCTCGAAGAAGGTATAGAGCTTATCGAAGAGTTCTTCTCGAAATTCCGGGAAGTCTGAGACTGCCTGGTCAATATCGTGCTTTAAGTGGGGAAAGACCCCATCTTGATAATAACGGGATTTGATGCGCATCAGGTTGATGAACCCGGATTCCCCCTCGATCTTCGCGCCGACAAAAATATCACGCAGTGCGTTGAAGAATTGTTCTTCGTGGAAATGATCGTTGGTCATGGTCTAAGCTCCCTCATAGCAGTATTACGATTTTACCTGATAGAGTTAGTAAAGAAGATGTATTGTATATTCATTTAATGAAGCGGTGACCCTTGCGATAATTTATTTTTAAGACATGTTGTACTAATTGACCGTATACATATATATTCAGATATTATTATTCTGTCAGAAATTAGTTTTTTCTTTATTTGATTAATCAAATTTTAGATCTCTTGCTATCTTTCTTACATTTTCCTTGTGTGCTTGAGTTTTCCTTAATCTGTAAGCTTCTTTTTCTCGGTTATTCTTTTCTAATTTTTGACACTTATCATTTGCTCTTTCAATAGCCAAGTTTAAAGTTTCTAAGTGATAATTCTTAACTTCTTCTATAGTTGTGCCATCTAAGATTATAGTATCCCCAATGACTTGCACTATCCCTTTTCGATGCATTGTAGTGAATCTTGGGGGATTGTTCCATGTTTTGATAAAATATTCAATCCTAAACAAACCCATTATTATATAAATTCTTATAGTTGTTTCAAATTAGCGTAAATAGTTGTGCATTGTTGGGCGGTGGGTGTGTTCGGTAGCCTGCCCGGTGGCGAGGTTGTCTTTGATGCTGTTTAGATAGGTTGTGATCGGATGCGTCATGGACGGGTCCCTTCCTGGTATTTGTCCATTGGTGTGGTTATGGGGCTATTATACCAAGAAGGGAGATCGGGAACCCTGTGAAATCGAATAATTTTGAACATGAAATTGGTGCCCAGGCAATCTCTACGCACTATACAACTTATTTTGTCACGTAAGCTTCGCCGTACGTGACCTACATCTACCAATTCTAAGGCGAACTCCCATTCAACCGGATGAAGAGCGATGGATTTCTAAATCAAGAAAACGCTTTGGTTTTATTCAACCTATGGTATTCTTAAAATAACACTACTGCACATGTTCCCTCAATCCAGGCATCCATAATTCTGTTTAAAAGTTAATGACAGGTCGTTTTCTTAATGAAGATTTCATTCTACTAACTTGTTAGTCAGCTTTGTGAAGATGCATTCCGTGTTTGCTTCGTTCAGAGTTTCCATCACTTCAAATTTTCGAAAAGGAGTGTTTCATGAATCTTAAAGAGGAATACGATACGATTGTTGTCGGAACGGGGCCGGGAGGAGCTACTCTTGCGCGAGAACTCACACGAAAAGGACGAAATGTATTGATCGTGGAATGTGGCCCCCGTCTCAATGAAACCGGTTTTCTCAAGATCGCTCCGAAAGCCTTCTCCGAAAAGACAAATAAACCGCTTCGTTCTGATGGTGATATTTATTTTAGCAGGGCTCGTATCCTGGGTGGATCATCTTACGTTGCCATGGGAAATGCACCAACGCCACCAAAAAAGATATTTGATGAATGGGGCTTCGATCTTTCAGAAGAACTTGAATGGTCACGCAAAGAGCTTCGAGTAACATCCATGCCGGAGGAATTCATGGGAGAAGCAACCAAAAAGATCAATCTGGCAGCAGCTTCACTGGGTTGGGATATAAAGCCCACCCCCAAGTGCGTTGATTTTACAAAGTGCAAGAAGTGTGGTTTATGTATGTATGGCTGCCCTACGAATGCTAAATGGACATCTCTGGAGTTTATCGATGAGGCGGTCTTGAAAGGTGCTGATCTTTTAATGGAAACGGAAGTAACGCAAGTATTTCACGGGAATGGTTCTGTTAGGGGGTTATCAGCTGTCTATAAAGGAGAAAAACGAACCATAAAAGGACAACAGGTGGTCCTTGCTGCTGGTGGACTTGGAACGCCAATCATACTGCAAAATTCCGACATCAGCGAGGCTGGCAGTGGTCTGGCAGGGGATGTTTTTGAAACAACTTATGGCTTTACAGACGATGTCGGCATGCAGGGAGAAATCATACTCGCAACTTATCTGGGGCAGTTAATCGAAGAAAAAGAAATGTTTTCCGCACCTTACATGTATGTTCCCTTTCTTGTCCAGCGGGATATGGACGGTGGATATCCGGAAAAATTGGGAAAATTGCAGCAAGCTCAGATGTTTCTGAAATCAAAAAAGATCAACACAAAACGGTTGATCGGTATGATGACCAAAATTCGGGATGATATGAATGGCAAGGTTCTTAATGATGGCAGTATTTCCAAGCAATTGACAGAAAAAGATAAGGCGAAACTGGAAGAAGCGCATGAAATAAATCAAGAAATACTCATAGCTGCTGGCGCTAAAACCGAATCCATCTTTACTGGCGTATTTGAATCCGGCCATCCTTGTTGTTCTGCAGCGATAGGGAAGATCGTCGATGGGAATCAGGAAACTGAAATAGAAAATCTATTTGTTAGTGATGCCAGTGTGTTCCCTTCACCACTGGGTATGCCGCCGATTCTTACTATCGTTGCCCTGTCGAAAAGGTTGTCCGATTATCTCTTATCGAATTAAAGGATTTACTGACTGTGTGATGTCAGTCATCCGCTTAGCCTGAAGTACTCTCACGAAATCCTGAAATTCTGTGAAACGCCCCCGGGGTGCAGAAGCTTTTGCTGAATGGGAAGGTGAAAAGACTCCTCTACGGGGATCAGGTGCCAGTACTTGCGTTATTTTGTAGGTGTATGCACGGTTTGAAATCCCCCACCTGGTGCATGACCCGGGCGGAGAAGAGCCCGTAAGAGAGGGTTTGGGCGAACATATCCGCGAACTGGCCGAGATGTTCAGGTTGGTCGAGGTCAGGGATCAGCACCTGGGCGAAAGCGCGCCGCCAGCCTTTGAGCAGTTCGGAGGCGTGATCGCGCTCGAAGGCATTCATGATTACATCACGGATCAGGTGGGTCAGGCGAGCCATGCGCTCAGCCAGCTCGCGCGGGGTGGCAATGGATTGAGTCTGGTGGGATAAAAAGTCGGTGAGGAGTTCCTGAAGGTTGGAGCGTCCGTTTGTTTCGGTTTGGAGTTCGCCGCGGGCATCGGGATGTGCCAGGCAGCCCGGGTGGGTTCATTAATGGCTTTGATGTTTTCCCCGAGGGCTTCAAAGAGGTCTGCCAGCGCTGGCCGGTGGGTGTGTTCGGTCGCCTGACCGGTGGCGAGTTTGTCTTTGATGCTGTTGAGATAGGTGGTGATCGGATGCGTCATGGACAGTTCCCTTCCTGGTATGTGTCCATAGGAATGGTTATGTGGCTATTATACCAAGAAGGTGGAACGGCAAATCTCTGAAGTTCAATAACATGGAAGAAAAAATTGGTGCTCAGGGATTTTCTGCGCACCCAGCCCAAAATCAAGAAAAGGTGGGTTGAACCCTCACGCCCTTCGGGCTCAGGGCAGGGCACGCAACCCACCCTACAACTTAGCTTGATCGATAAAATTTAGTGGTGGTTTGTTGTATTTTGCCATGTTACTAATAATAAACGAAAACCCGCCACATTGCAGCATATCCTTGAGGATAGAGGCTTGGCGGGTGTCTTGATTACATTATACATAATAAATTTTGAAGGTCAAGGAAGTGGTGTTCGGTGTCCAGGACAAGCTATACACAATAGTTTATAGTTTTGATGGATGAATGAGTTTTCTGTGAACAAGAGCCTTGAGCAATAGAAAAAATGGTGGGTTGCGAAGTTCAACCCACCCTACTTCTTAAAAAAAGTTGTGTCGATTGCCGCTTCCGGCAAAAATTAGGGGGAAATTCGCCGCTTTTGACGTATTGAAAACCTCCTTTTTCTCTGCTATACTCTTGTAAGTTAGAACATATGTTCTAATTAGCGGACCTTCTGGGTGACGAAAGCCCTGACCTCACACACCCTTATAGCGCTTTGCGATGCACCCGGGAAGGCCCGCATTCATCCTGGTTACTTTAAGGAGGTCCCACACTTTATGACGGATAAACGACGCCCACAGGCGGACGATGTGGGTTTTTACGTGGAAAATTTCACACGGGCGGAGCTGGCTGACCTGGACCGCGCTTTGAACGAATCGCTGCAGGGGGAGATCGGCATGCTGCGGGTGGTCATGCGGCGCTTCTTTGAGCGTACCGCTGAGGAGGCGGATGACATGAAAACCCTGGCGGATGCTCTGCGTGTACTTAGCCTGAGCTGCAGCCGGCTGGCGAAGATGATCCAGGCGGAGCGGGGGCTGCAGGATCAACGCGTCGATGAGCTGGGTGAAGCGCTCTCCCGCAGCCTTGGGGCTGTGCTGGACGAATTGAGCACGGCAGGGTTGAGCACCAGCAGCCGTGGCGGATGAGATGACGGCCTTATTGACTGAACAGCTGCGCCAT
>JAYELT010000015.1:0-19087 GCA_034717715.1 Chloroflexota bacterium
CTCAGGCACCAGCCCCGGATAGCACGTGTAAAAACATCCATAATGATCGCCAGGTACACAAATTCTTTGTGTAAGCGAATATAGGTGACATCACTCACCCAAACCTGATCAGGAAAAGTGATCTCCAGATCTTTGACCCGGTTTGGATAGCGTGGGTAAGGATGCTGACTGTCTGTAGTCCGTTTTGTTGCACGTTTTACGGGCCGAAGTAACTTGTTTTCAGCCATGATACGCCGTACTCGCTTGCGATTGACGTGAATTTTATACGGCAATCTCCTCAATTGGTGCGTTATTCGTCGGGTGCCGTAGGTAGGGAACTTCCCAGCAATTTCCTTGACCACATCGACTAACTCAGCCTCTTCTACTTCGGAAGCCTGATAGTAGTAACTACTGCGGGGTAGATCAACCACCTTGCATGCGGAACGAACAGAATAGCCTTCTTGACGCAACATCTCAACAACCTTTCGCTTTTCCGCTACCGTGAGTCCAAGAAGTTCGTAACTTTTTTTCGCATTTCCAATTCAGTTGCCAATCGTCCCACCATCCGCTCAAGCTCTGCTATTCGCTCATCTCGGACATCGCTGCTGGCACTGTTCTCAAACAGCATTGGTGAACGTTCTATAAATTCCTGCTTCCATCGTGATAGCACCGAATCTTTGATCTCATATTCTCGACTGGCTTCCGCTATACTTTTCCCCTCTGCCAAGATCTCCAGTACGATCCGAGCTTTATATTCTGGTGTGAATTTCCTTCGTTTGACCATGTTTTGGACCTCTATTCTTCAGTCTAATTCCGACTTAGGTTGTTGTCCAGTTTTTGGGGTCCACTACAGTGCTTTCAATAACACTTTTACGGGCGCCGCGACATTGGCATGGTGACAGGCTGAACCGATAAAAACCAGGTCATAATTACTTAGAAATTCTGGTTTTACGTTTTCGATTCTCTCAATATCTACCTCATGGTTTTGAGCCTCTAATTCTTCAAGAATACTTCCAGCTATCTCTTTAGTGTTGTTACTCTGTGTAAAATATGTAATCAGGATTTTCATTTTTGACTCCTTGGGTTCTTCAGCCCTGTTGTCAGCTTGTTCCGCACCTCTCTTTTTACTCGTGCAGCAAGAACATCCTCATTCTCCCCCAAAAACCCGCTCACCGCACCCGGATCATGCACAACCAGCTCTCGCAGAGTCCAGGACATCGCCTTCACCACCATGTCATCATGATCATCAACCAAAAGACGACAGACCTCAAGTGTACGCGGAATATCTCCCATACCCCCATGAGACCTCATATTCAGCGCTACCGTGCTGACCAATGCCGCCCGCCGCCACCAACGATCTTCTGAATGCGCCCATTTGTGGATCAATCCATCAGACACTTGCCCTCTAAGCCATGCCGGTCCTGCCAGGGTGCGCGCGAAGGAATCCACAGACCACCAGCTGTTAATACCTCAACCAAATTCCTCAAGTTCCTTTTCCCCGATGCTTTGAAAAGCCTCTCTATGGTTGCGGATCAATTCATAAGGAAAACATCGATAGCCGTAATTTTCCACAAATTCTCTGGCCAGGTCAAGAATAAACTCCGGACTTGCTGTCTTCAGCATCCGGGAGTATTTTCGGCGGATTACCCGTTCATTTGGAGTATTCCATACAGGCAATGCATGAAGCTCTGCATCAATCTTGGAAGCAGCTTCTTTCACATTAAGATCCATTGTTTTGTTCCATCCCTTTCATCCCACGTAAATATGCGTTTATCAGTAGGGCTCACCCGTCGCCTGAGTCAGCTTATGATTATTATAAATGGAAACACACAAGGGCTTAAGAGAACGTTTGCTCGCCAAGCACAGCGGCCGATGCAGCGGCTGTTTTCCTGACCACAAAAAACAATTCAGTGAGATGTGATGTTCAATACAGTCGCGATGACATAGAGTACTGTGTACGCAATCCAGAGTGTGCGGCTCAGAGGTAAAAGCGGCCACCAGTAGAACATAACGGTTGCCAGATACAGGAACACATAGGGGATGACGATCGATATTTTGAGCGGGTTTCTGAATTGGATTTTTGCCACATAATCAACCCAAAAGCCAAAAACGGCATAGATAACGAACAGGAATCCCCCCAGCCAGTAATGCCAGGTTTTCCCGCCGCGCAAAAGAATGATGCTGATGATCGCCGCCGGGATACACAGTGCATAAACGATCCAACCGAATTTCTCTGTATAACTTTCCATAAGGGGTTTACGGATGGCAAAATGAATGATAAGAACGACCTGGAACAGGAACGCCCAGACAACAAACAGTTTATCCAGCTTATCCATACCTTCAAAAAGTGACATCATGTTGAACCTCCCATTTCCTACCTAACCACATAATCATTTGACAATTTCCCAAAGAACAGCTTTGTGATAAAGAACCATTTTAATTTAATAATCAAATAGATAATTATTGAAATAAGTCCGAAATTCAAACAACGAATTTCGAAAACTTAAGATAGTTATTCAATCAGATCGGGGATCTTTGCTGGGCTAATTTCCATTATAGCAGAATTCCAATCCTTGATTGATACAAATATACAATTGAAATCCATCATGTAATAAATCATCTTTCACATGCCGCAACCTACCACAACTCTAATGCGGTTTTTCCACTGCGGAATCTCTCGATATCAAGGGATAACCTGGCTTTACAAGTGATCAGCATGCAAAAAAGTCATATTCCCACACCCGTGGGGGTGAACCGAACCTTGCCATCGATGAAGTGATCTCGGTGATGTATTCCCCACACACGTGGGGGTGAACCTCTTTATAATGGTATTCAGTCCAGCATTTGCGATGCTGCTTTAGCTTAGTATTGCGCTAATTGTCGTTATCCACAGATCAATTTCAATGCTTAGGTTGTTGTCAACAGGAAATGCGATATGCGTTATTTTTTCTTTATGCTGTTCAAAAGACAGCCTGTTATTAGGATTTTGCCCAATGATAAATAACTATCGACCCAGCACCAATGAATAACGCAGTAATAAAAAAGAGGGCATTAAAGGACCAGTACTGTAATAACACGCCTGCAGCAAGGGATAAAAAAGCAATTGGTAGTGTTAGGATTGCATTGAGTCCCGCGTAGGTACTTCGTCTGGATGTTGGAGCAACTTCCAACAATGCGCTCTGAAAACCCACTTTGCGACCGTCCGTAATTGCTCCTACCAGAAAAAATACGGGAAGCATTGCCATCCAGCCGAATGTACCCAAGGTTATAGCTAATATTGGGGTGAAAATTGAAGTAACGGCGCAGATAAACAGCATTTTGCGGCTGCCAGAGTGATCAACCAGGCGTGCCCATAATAAGTTGGAAAGTACACCCCCCAATACCTGAGCCAGCAGGAATAGTCCAATAGAGTGTGCGGGTGCATTTAATTGGCTGCGGGCAAAAACAACATAGAACGGCATGGACATTAAACTGAATCCTGTAAGCAATTGTGCCGCAATCAGAGATTTCATTTTCCGACTAGCAGTCTTGAGCTCTAGCCAGTAAGCCCGCCAGGATTGTTGTTTATTTTCTCCATTAGTGTTAATAGGTTCTCGGATTGTCCAGAATCCTATGGATGCGATACCTAAACTGAGGGCGGCCAATCCGAATAAAGTTGCATAATTATTGGGATAAGGTACATCTGATAGGATTTGTCGCGCTGCTAATGCGGCTCCCACAGAAAGTGGCCCTGCCAAAGCGCCCTTTCCGCCAAAAAATGCGCCCCTGCGTTGTGGAGGGATTATTTTTCCAATGATATCGGTATAGGGAATATTCCCTATACCTCCTCCTATATAGAAGATGATCAACATTAGTACTAAAATCCAGGCAAGTAGTAAATGATGTTTGTCACCAATGGTAACAATCAACCATGATAATGTTCCCCAGCTAACAATACGCAGGAAAATAGCAATTAATAAATAGGGCTTCTTTCTTGGTTTTGGCTCAATCCACCGGGCAATAAAAAGCTGCGGAAGTGCTCCGGCGACGGTAAGTACTGTTGAAAGTGCACCCACCCAGATGGTTGAACCTGTCAAATCAGCTACAAATGCGGAAATAACCGTTGTCGGTTGGGTAAGTGACATACCTAGGGCTAAAAAAGCGCCATGCCATAAACCCGCAATAAAATTACGCTGATCAATGGATAATCCCAGTAAAGGATGATGTGAGTTTGTTTTTTTTGTACTACGCATGATACTCCATAACAAATCAAATTCTAAAAGACCACAGTGTCTGAAAGGCAGCAGCTAGATCAATGAACTACTTTGAAATGCAATGCTCCTTGCGGTATTTGGTTTAATATTTTTGGTAAAGTATTAGAAACGTCCACGTCTCCGTCTTCTATGCCCGTTATTCCCGAGGTGATGAGCAGTTGAGTTGCGTTTATAACCAGACCGAGGATGACGTTTCACTAGCAGGTAACCTAGGATATCACCAATATAAGGAATGAGGGATTGGCTAGGTGTGGTTGATAAGGTTTTTTCCTGTTTTGGGTGTATGTATTATGTTGCATCAGTTGTAGTTTGGGTAGGAAGAGTCTCAGATGTTTGTAGCATTTCCTTTAATCAACGTCTGATATTCAATTCAACGGGATCATTTACATCACCAGAAGATTGCATCAACGCATTCAAACTGTTTCTCCAATGGCTTTTAAATGGATAAGCGCGATTTAGTGGCCGATTTTTATTATTGTTTGATATTTTTAACTCCTTCTATTTACAAGTACCAATGTTATAGTACAAAATTGCGGTTATTAAACCAATATATTAATACATTTTATGTCAATGTGAGATTTATTTCAAGTCAATAATGTGCGGTGTATATTCTGCTGGTGATTCACGAGACAAAAAATTCCGGCTGATCGCAACTGCCGTTAGCGATGGGACAATAGCAGCAATGGAAGTAATTCACCAAAGCTATAATTCCAGGTTTCTAGAAAAGGTAGCTATCCAGCTACCTTTTATTAACACTTTAGCGAGTTAGGGGCGGGAGGTCCAAAACAAAAAACTACCCGCTAAGCGGGTGGTAGAGAAGCCTGGGGGATCTTCTTTTAACATATTACGTCTGTTTTTCAGGGTTGTTGACGCTATATGAAGACACTAGACCTGCTCACATGTGGATGGTTGGAGATCAACATGATTTCCTGTCAACTGGCTATTTTGTAATACAAGAAATGAATCTAATGCATTTACTATTCTTGTGATCCATCTAATGCATCAAGGAAAAGTTCAGTGTCCCACAAAAAGCAGCAACATTCCAAGGCTCAAAGTTACATTAATACTTTGGCTACTGGGTATCGGAATATCTGCTAATGCAAGCGCATTTGGGTTACCAAAATACATACATATCCTATAAGTTGGATATGTCTTCCTGTTCTGGCAGCACCTTCGTAAGCAGCGTAGGCCCGGGTACATAACCACAATATTCCAAAAAATGAAAGAAGGATTGCCGTCCCCCTATACCAAAAACCGCTCAACATCATCGAGCGGTTCGAGTTGTGACCCTCCGGAGACTCGAAGGTCCTCCCCTGTTAGTCCCCAGAACAAAGTGGAGAGGGATATTGGGTACTCCGAACCACACCAGATAGGTGAGTTCGGGATGATCTCTTTAAATCACACAGTTCTCTCTCAAGTTCTAAACAACCAAATATCTGTGCAGGTGCCTGCTACACCATTATCCGATTATTAGCATCACCACCCTGGTGGTTTGCACGGTAATCGCTCTTGCCGTCGTCTTGCAACCAGTTTATTAGCATCTGCCAGTTCTGGCAATCTCATTATTGAGACCCTAAAAATCTATCCGTAAAATCTGCTCTCGACAGCGTCCCTCGCGCAGCATCCTTTAGGGTGCCGCCGCGGGCGGAGGGTAGAGCTTCCTCATTGTTTAGAAACATATCGGATGAGCACCTTTACTGCAATTCCACATAGTTTTTTTCTTTGTAACCCTTGATAGATATTTCGAAATACAATATACTTAGTTTATCAAACTAAATATATTTCTTAATGGTCAAAAAGGAGAACTACTTAATAGAAATCACGAAAGACACCCACGTATCCGATATTTTCACAGAGTACGGTGATATTGCTGATGTTATGGAGGTTTTCGGCGTGAAACGTGTTGGGCGTTATTAGCTGTGCGCTTTCTTAGCCAAGATGCTTAGCGTTCAAACAGCTGCTCGCATCCACCGCGTGCCCCTGGACGAGTTCCTGAGCATTTTGGAAAAAGCAGTACACAGCAATAAGAACAGCTGATACGAGAGAGAACCGATGGACAACAATCTTGAAGAAGCAGCAAAAAGGTTTCTGAAACTGGCAAGCCGGCTGCGTCGTCTGGGATCGGGGGGCTCCCCTCCCGAAGGTGTGCAGATTTCGCCATCTCATCTGGCATTAATCGAATATGCGGCCACCAATCCAGGCTGCGGCATCCAGGAAATAGCTGAAGCACTGAAACTCTCAACGCCAACGGTGAGCATTAGCGTGCGTCAGCTAGAAAAAAGTGATTTGTTCACGCGCCAACCTCACCCTGAGGACGGACGCGCTGTCCAGATCTTTCTGACGCCCACAGGACAAGAAGTCCACCAACGTTCACATGCTTTCCATCGTCAAAAATTTGAACAATTGCTCACCGGCCTGACCCCTGAAAAAAGAAATGTGTTACTCGACCTGCTTGAGCAAGCTCTCAATGCAGCTGAAAACAAATCATAAGGAGAAATACAATATCTAAATTCTTTAGCAAATGGACGCACATTTTCCACCGCTGGATTGCGCTCCCGACACTGATTATCATTCCATTGGCTGTGATCGCCAAATTTACCGGCGATGGCGCCAAACACCTGCCCCCTCAGATTGAGCAATTTCAGTCAATCCTGATGTTGCTACTTGCCATCAGCAGCACGTACCTATACTTGATTCCCTATATCGCAAAACGAAGGCGAAACAAACGCATATCCAATTAGACCGCTTACAAAACTACGTTATGAATGAAATCCAAAGTTTAGTGGCCATCTTTGCACACCCCGACGATGAGACTTACCGCGCCGGGGGGATGCTGGCCCTGCTGGCCCAGGAGGGAGCGCAGGTTTGGGTGCTGTGCGCCACGCACGGCGAGTTGGGCATTCCTAAATTTCATCAGGATGAGGCTGGGGAACTTCGTCAAGCCGAATTGGAATGCGCCTGCCGCGCCTTGGGCATCGAGCCGCCCCGCTTCCTGGATTATCGGGATGGAACGCTGTCTGAGGTGAATGAGGAGCAAGCTATTGGACAGGTGGTGCACGTTATCCGGGAGCTGCGCCCGCAAGCATTACTGACCTGGCCCCACAGCGGCATCTCCGGTCACCCCGATCATGTCGCTGTCAGCTATTGGGCAGAAAAAGCCTTCCAACAAGCAGCTAACCCCAAGGCCTATCCCGAACATCAGTCTGAGGGATTGCACCCCCACGCGGCCGAGGCACTGTATCACATCGTTATCCCTCTCAGCCTGGCCGAAGCCTTGAAAATGCGTCACCTGTCCACCGTCCCCGACGAAGCAGTCACGCTCACAATAGATGTGTCCGCGGTGTGGGATACCAAAATGGCTGCTATCCGTTGCCATCGCAGCCAAATGGGCAGTTCACCTATTTTGGAGTCGCCAGAGGAGAAACAGCGTTTGTTCCTGGGAACAGAATACTTTCGGTTGGTCAGCGGATAGATATGAACAAACCACAGAAACGAGTTGAACGCCAGTACAGTGTTAAACAACGAGCCTTTGCAATCGTTGCCGAGAGCATCGTGTTCATGATCGTAGCCCCGCTCTCTCTCACCGCGATCGCGTCCGTTCTCGATCAACAGCTGCAGTTACCTAGTTTTACCTGCGGGCCGGTGAATCTTTTCGTCGGCTTGCTATTCATCGTTCCCGGATGGCTGTTTGCTATGTGGTTCGTGCAAGCTCAATTCGCGCTGGGCGAGGGAATCCCGGTTTTTGCGACCCAAAAACTGATTGTGCAAGGACCGTATGCTTTCTGCCGCAACCCAATGACATTGGGCGCCGATCTTTTTTACGTTGGCCTCAGTATCTGGATGGGTTCACTCTCTGCTGTCGGATTGACGATGCTCTTTGCAACTTTGTCCGCGGTGTATCTCAAGATGATCGAAGAAAAAAGGCTAGAGGAGTACTTTGGATCGGAATACCTGAAATACAAGCAGCGGACACCGTTTATAATACCGCGCTTGAACTGAGACGGCTCAATTTAGTAAATCCGCGAATTCACATAATACCATTTCAGGCACACGTCTACACGAATGAAAACTATTTATTGAAAATTCGCTTAAATTAGCAGACAAGAAATTAATCAATCAAAAAGGAGAACAACATGCCTGAAAAAAACAATCGTTTCCGCACTGGTAACATTTCTGCACGACCTGTTCACCGCTGTCTGGATTGGCGGGCTGATCACACTGGGACTAACCGTCCTACCCTCCGTTAAAAAGTCTCTGGATAAAGGACCACAGACTAAAAAAGTGATGGGTACCATCCAAAAACGCCACAGAGTGTGGATTTATGTGAGCATGATCGGGTTAGTGTTGACCGGCTTGATGCAAGCTAATCGTTCCCCATCTTTCGATGGATTATTCAGCTTCGGTAATACCAATTCAACCGTATTGGCGATCAAGCATATTCTGGTTGCGTAGTGCTGGGCGACAGAAATCATTTTTCACCAAACGATGGAGAATTTGACTATGAAAGAAGACTATGCTTTCTCAGCAACTATTTATGATCCTATTCTATACTTAGCTCTTAATCCCATAAGGTTAGCAGTGATGAAGGAGCTTTTGCCACACAAAGATAAATCAATTTTAGATCTGTGTTGCGGTACGGGAAATCAACTTAAATTGTTGTCAAAAAACGGGTTCAAAAATCTTCATTGTCTTGATATTTCAAAGTCAATGTTGAAGGTAGCCCAAAAGGGTGGGTATCCAATAAAAATTTACAATAAGGATGCTACAAAAACAGGTTTCGATGATGCAGCATTTGATATTGTCATGTTCAGTTTTGCGATCCACGAAAAAGATAGAAACGCTCACGAAAAATTACTTAAAGAGGCTCATAGACTTGTTAAAAAAGACGGTTTTATTCTTATCGTTGATTATGCCTTTGACGATAAAACAACAAAACTTGGCAGGATGGGAATAAGCTTAATTGAGCGAATGGCAGGCGGAGAACATTATCGTAACTTCAAAAAGTATATAGAAAATGATGGCTTAGAAAGTTTGATGAAGGCAGATAAATTTGAACTTGTCAAAGATAACAGGATGACATTTAATGGTGTAACGATATCAACATATCAAAAGAGATAAAGTAATTACTCAAAAATTACTGCCACAAAATTCAGAAATTGGGTTGAATTCATCCTGTGATACACTCAATAAATTTCTGGTGATAAAATGATTGAAATCAATAATTTCAAGGAATGAATAGAGATAGAAACCATTATGGCCAATGCTATCGAAGTAAAAAACCTAAGCAAATATTATGGAAAATTTCTCGCGGTGGACGATATCGACTTCACGGTGGAAAAAGGAGAAATTTTCGGATTTCTCGGCCCCAACGGAGCAGGAAAGACAACTACACAGCGGATGCTGACATCCTTGCTGACTCCCAGCGAGGGGCAGATTCGCATCTTGGGGCATGATCTCGCCCACGATGCCCACCCTGCCAAACGCCAGATCGGATTGGTTCCAGAAGAATCCAACGTCTACACCGAGTTGACCGCCTGGGACAACCTAATGTTCACCGGACGGCTCTATCGCATGTCCAAAACAAATCGCACTGCACGCGCTGAAAAACTGCTCAAAATCTTCGGGCTGTGGGAGAAAAAGGATGTCAAAGCCGAGATTTTCTCGAAAGGAATGAAACGCAGACTGAGTATCGCAATGGCGATCATCCACAAACCCGCGCTACTCTTCCTCGATGAACCAACTCCCGGCCTGGATGCACAGAGCGCACGCGCCATCCAAACCATCATCCGTCAACTCAGCGCAGAGGGGACAGCCGTCTTCATGACCACGCATCAAATTGAAGAGGCAAATCAGCTCTGTGATCGCGTTGCAATTATCAATCACGGAAAAATTGCCGCAATTGATACACCCGAAAAACTCAAGCAAACATTCCAGCAAGTGCAATCTGTTGAAATTGCCTTCATGCAATCCCCTGAAGGACTGAAAGAAAAACTCGCTACCCTCCCCGAAGTCAGCACTGTTGTGAAAGTTGGCGATAAATGGCGACTCTACAACGATTCTCCGCCTGCCCTGCTCCCCCATCTGGTCGAATTTGCTGAAAAAGAAAATCTTGACATTCTCAGTCTCAATACCTTAGCACCCAGCCTTGAAGACGTTTTCTTGCAGATTACCGGTCAACAAGTTGGCACCATTAAAGCAGTTCCCGCCTCACAAAACAAAAAAGCGGGGATACGCCGTAAAGGAGGCAAACGATGAAAAACTTCCCCGCCCGCATCCTGGATGAAATCGCTCAATTATGGACAGTGACACTCAAAGACATCAAAGTCTATTACCTGCGCCCAGGCATGATTATGTTTGGCTTCATGATGCCCTTCTTCATGTTCTTCTCTTTTTCCGTGCGTCGAGAAATGGCGGCGGGTGAAGGCTTGTCACGTTTGCTCGCCCTGACCATTTTCTTCACCGCAGCCGCAGCAGGCCCCTTCATCATCCCCACTGAACGACGCATGGGTACCTATGATCGTCTCCTCGCCGCGCCCATGTCGCTCATCACGCTGCTTCTTGGCAAAATCTCCGTAGGCGCGTTTTTCGCCATCGTAGTCGCCTCTATCGCAGCGGTCTTCGGTACCATCTTCCTCGATACCAACATCGCCCACCCCCTGCTGATGATCGCGGGTATTATCATCGGCTCATTTACTTTCTCGACGATGGGGTTGATTTTCGGTTCCATCCCCACGCGCAATCCCGGCGACGTCCAGATGCCCAGCACGCTCATTCGCTGGGTGCTGCTTTTCATCAGCGGCGTTTTCGTGCCACTCGCAGATATGTCCACCGTTGCACGCGGGTTTTCCTATATTTCCCCACTAACATATGCACAAGATTTAATGAATCATGCCGTTTTGGGGATGGGAGAGCTCAACCTGTGGCTCGATCTCGGCATTCTCTTTCTCTCTGGCCTCCTCTTCCTCCTGCCATCCATCAAGCTGCACAAACGTGGACGTGTGCTTGGGTACTGAACCCACTATTCTCTACACTTACAGCGGATTCGGAAATCTTCCCAAATCTACTATTTTTCGCAATATCTCACACGCTTTTTAAGCACCAAGTTGGTTTTTCATGATGAATTTATGGAGAACAAAAGCTCGGAATGCGTATGAAGGAATGGGCAAAATGGTATTATATGATCTTGAAGCAATGTGCCATCGCAGTCTGCCGAGTATTTCAGAACCTTAGTTCTAAAAGTAGGCTCAAACGGCGAAATTGTTCGTGAAATCAAGCGGAATTAGCAGCTAAACTCATAACCCGGAGGTCGCAGGTTCGAAATCATATTGAATGATAGGTAATAACAGCATTCCTTGACGGTTTTTGAACTCACGACTAAGATTCTCGAAAAGGTAACCCTTTTGTATTATTTTTTCCCCTGATTCTAGGGAAGGGTGGTGTTCGAAGTTTGTCACGTTAGTGGTCCCTCCGGAGACTCGAAGGTCCTCCCCCGTTAGTCCCCGAAACAAAGTGGAGCGGGATATTGGGGACTCCGAACCGACACAGGATAGGTGCATGGTCAAAAAGTGAATGGTGACTGATCAAAGAAACCTGTTATCTATATCCTATTCGATAATGACATAACAAGCCAAGGGAAATAAATTAAGTTCTGCTGGATCATCAACCAATCCCAATTCTCAATTCCCCCTTCACCAATAAATTAAAAATGACCCTCCGGAGACTCGAACTCCGAACCAATTGATTAAGAGTCAACTGCTCTACCAATTGAGCTAGAGGGCCAATTCGAGGTCATTATATCACAATCCAGATAAAAATTTAAGTTACGGCTCCGGCCGCGATGTCCTGGAAATATAAGAATGCTATATAAAATTTCATTCTGTGCTTGCTATTGTCTCTTAACGGGAATATAATCTTTTAGAATAAAATAAAGAAGTTTGTTATGCCTACTTATACTTACCAATGTGATAGCTGCGGAATCCGTTTCGACCAGTATCAAAAATTCGACGAACCACACCTGACAATCTGCCCGGAGTGCGGTGAACCTGCCTTGCGTAAGGTTTTTCAGCCTGTTGGTATCGTATTTAAGGGCAAAGGCTTCTATGCCACCGACAACCGCTCCCCCTCAGGACAATCCTTTGCGTCAGATAAAGAAGACCATACCAAGAAGGATACTGAGAGCAAGAGCGAGACCAAATCGGAAGATAAGAAAACGGAAAGCAAATCAGAAGATAAATAAGGTTTTTCCTGACCTTTTCCAGTGCGGGCACTTCGCCCGCATTTTTATGTTAAGGGCAATCCCAGTTGATCACCTTTTTTCCAAGAAACATTCAACATCCTGAAAATGTCTTTTCGATTGGCACTAACCTTGTAATGAAAATTGCTCATCCATGCGCTGGTTCCCGCCAAAAGCTGGTATAGGCTATAATCCTATTAACCTCAAACTCACTCAATGAGGGTGATTTTATGAAACAATTGCTTCAAAATATCAAAACAGGCGAAACCGAGATCGCGGAAGTCCCTGTACCGCATCCCGCTGAGGGGTCAGCCCTTGTTCGCACAGCCGCCTCCCTTGTGTCTGCCGGGACAGAACGGATGGTGGTTGAATTTGCCCAACGAAGCCTGGTGGGGAAAGCCCAATCACGGCCAGACCTCGTTCAGCAGGTGCTCAACAAGGCTCGTCGTGAAGGACTTTTGACGACCATTGAGGCCGCAAAAAACAAGTTGAATCAACCTATGGCGCTGGGTTATTCCTCAGCAGGTACCATTATCCAAACCACTCCTGGCTTGCAGGGTTTCCGAGCTGGGGATCGTGTTGCCTGTGCAGGTGGGGGGCATGCTGTTCATGCCGAGTTTTCCTCCGTTCCCCAAAACCTGATGATACCCATCCCCGATTCGGTAGATTTTGAGGGTGCGGCGTTCGCCGCTGTGGGTGCTGTTGCCCTTCAGGGCTTCAGGCTGTCAGGTGTACAGGTAGGGTCCCGGGTTGCAGTGATCGGGTTGGGTTTGCTTGGTCTTCTGGCAACCGGGATAGCTGCTGCGTCTGGCTGTCTGGTTCTGGGTATTGACCTGAACCCGGAGCGGGTCGCACTTGCCAAACAAATGGGTGCTCATACTTCCGTTACACGTGGCGAAGCAGTGCAAGCTGCTTTGTCGCTTTCTCGCGGCAGGGGTATGGATGCTGTCTTGATCTGTGCCGACACCTCTTCCAATGATCCCGTCGAACTTGCAGGTGCGATCGCCAGGGACAAGGCAAAGATCGTGGCTGTGGGGGCTGTTGGACTTGAAATCCCACGTAAACCCTATTACGAAAAAGAATTAGAATTGATCGTTTCCCGGTCATATGGTCCTGGGCGCTATGACCTCAATTATGAAGAAAAAGCACAGGACTATCCCGTTGGGTACGTTCGTTGGACATTATCGCGCAATATGGAAGCCTTTTTGGATTTGCTCGCGGGTGAGAAGCTGAATGTCTCCCCATTGATCACCCATCGCATTCCAATTTCAGAAGGAAAACGGGCTTACGCGCTCCTGACTGGCGAAGAAACCTATCTGGGTGTCCTTCTTACCTACGATGAACAGCCGCCGCCCGAAGAAAACCGCATCCCCAATATGCAGGCGCCCACCGTTCGCGTGAAACCAGGTGAAATCCTTGCATTGGGTGTTTTAGGCGCGGGGAATTATGCACACGCCACCTTCCTCCCTGTGATCAAGAAACTGGGCGGGATCGCCCCAATCGGCATTATATCGGCTTCAGGCACCAGTGCCCACCATGCTGCAAAGCGATTTGGCTTCGGGTTTGCTGCCAGCGATCCCGAGTCAGTTCTTCAAGACCCAGTAATTAATTTGATCGCCATCCTGACCCGACACAACCTGCATACACCGCAGATCCTAAACGCACTCAATGCTGGCAAACACGTGTATTGCGAGAAACCATTAGCGATCACCTGGGATCAGTTTGATCAGGTTACGGAAATCTTGCAAAAAGAGAACCAACCGCTGTTAATGCTTGGCTTCAATCGACGATTTGCGCCCATGGCAGCGCACTTGAAGGCTTTCATTGACCAACGCCAGGAGCCGCTCTTTGCCCATTATCGCGTCAATGCGAGCAAGCTTCCGGCAGATCACTGGCTGATTGATCCCGAGGTGGGCGGTGGGCGGATCATTGGCGAAGCCTGCCACTTCATTGATTTTCTGACTTTCCTGGTCGGTGAGGTCCCCACAGAAGTGAGCACACAGGGACTGCCGGATGACGGTCAATACTGTGAAGACAACGTGGTGATTAATTTCAGATTCCCGGATGGTTCCCTGGGCGTGGTAACGTACCTGGCCAACGGTGATAAATCCTATCCCAAGGAATATCTTGAGGTCTTCAGCGGTGGTCGGATCGCGGTCCTCCATGACTGGCGGAAGCTCGAACTGATCAATAAGGGAAAACGCAAAATGATGCGGCACCTGATGCGGCAAGACAAAGGCCACCTTGGCGCATGGAAAGCTTTCCTCGCAGCTGTTCAGGGTGATAAAGCGCCGCCAATCCCTTATAACCAACTGGTGGGCGTCTCATTCGCCAGCTTTTCAGCTGTCGAATCCTTGCGAAATGGAGAGAAGATCCAAATCACCCCGTCAAGATCGGAAAATATCTAACCCAAGCCGCACAGGAGGTTCAGGCTTGAAAACCCAGACACACATCCGCATTTTTGTTTGTCTGTTTAGTTTGTTGGCTGCTTTACTAATTAGCTGTCGATCTTCCGATGTGTCCTCATATACAGTGCAATCCGAGTCACAACCAAATGCTGCGGAATCGCTGCTTTGGTGGACACCCAAACCCGGCCAACTTATGCAGATTCAATATGCGGGTGAGATCGATTTGACTGTTCAAGCAGAAATTTTCAACCTTGACCTCTTTGAAACGACACCTGAGGAGATTCAATATTTGCATTCAAAAGGTGTCCAAGTCATTTGTTACCTCAATGCAGGTGCCTGGGAAAATTGGCGTCCAGATAGCAATGATTTCCCAAAAGCTACTATAGGAAAGAAATATCAAGCATGGCCTGGTGAGTATTGGCTGGATATTCGCCAGATAGAAGCATTGAAGCCAATCCTTACCGCCCGATTAGATCTATGTGCGGAAAAGGGTTTTGATGGTGTCGATCCTGATAATTTGGACGGATACATGAACCAGACTGGTTTTCCACTCACATATGAAGACCAGCTAAATTTTAACCGGTGGCTTGCAGCAGAAGCACACCAACGCCATCTCGCCATTGGACTCAAAAATGATCCCGATCAAGCAATCAATTTAGTAATGGATTTTGATTGGATAACAACCGAAAGCTGCTTTTGCGAAGGTTGGTGCGAGATGATTGAGCCATTTATTCAAGCTGGCAAACCCGTCTTTGCCATAGAATATACCGATGAGGGTGCTCAATTCAATAAATATTGCGGCACGAGATTAGCAAAGACAATCAACCCAATCCTCAAACATCAGGCATTGGATGCCTGGCGAGAAACCTGCCCTTAACTTAACGAAACGATATGAACACGTTGAAAAAATCCTTCAAAGCGCTTCAAACCTTAGGCTTACCCAAGCTTTGGTATTACATGATCTACCAGATCGGACTGCGCACCGGTCATTTCCAACGTGCCACACCCTGCCGAAGTGCAGCTTTCACTGGCACACCCGCATTGGGACCTTATCTAAACTTTCCAATGGTGTCGAAAACGCAGAAAGACCTTATTCTTACATATGCAGATGAGATCAGAAATGGGATTGTACGCCTGTTTGGGGGCGAACCAGTCCCCCTTGACCTGACGATTGGCAGGTCCTCAGAACATTGGAGCACCCTTGACCCCCTACCGCCAGGCCAGGATATCAAGTTCATCTGGGAACCCGCTCGCTTTGGTTGGGCTGTCACATTAGCTCGGTCTTATGCCTTCAGCGGCGATGACGGTTACGCAAGTGATTTTTGGGAGAAGACGTTTCAGTTCCTGGATGCACATCCTCCCAACCTTGGCCGTCAGTGGCAGTCTGCTCAAGAAGTTGCGATCCGTTTGATGGTGCTTGTTTTCTGTGATCGTGTTTTTGCCGCCGCCCCTTCATCCAAACCGGAATATCGAAAACGTTTATGGGGTGCGATTGCTGAACATGCCCAACGCATCCCACCGACATTGATCTACGCCCGAGCACAAAATAACAATCACCTGCTTTCAGAAGCTGCCGGGTTGTTTACCGCTGGGCTGTATCTACCTGATCATCCGCAAGCAGCCAAATGGCGTCAGACTGGCTGGGATTGGCTGAATTGGGGATTCCAACATCAAATCGATGAGTTTGGTACTTACATCCAGCACAGCGTTAACTACCACCGTTTGATGCTTCAAATCGCGCTTTTCATCGATCATTTAATTCACATAAAAGCTGACCTGTCATGGCCCCCTGAGACGCTTTCCCGCTTGCGTGCGGCAACACAATGGCTGTGGGCATTGACCGACCCGCAATCCGGCAGGGTTCCCAACCTGGGCGCTAATGACGGTGCTTATCTCTTCCCGCTGACCCAACAACCTTTTGAGGATTACCGTCCTGTGGTAGATGCTGCCGCTAAAGCCTTCCTCGATTATGATATTTACTACCAGCCTGAACTGTCAGAAATGGCGGATTGGTTTGAGCTCACCGCGCCACCGCTTCAGGATGAGAAAAAGCCCCCTGCATCGGACATGCTGCAAATTGCTGGGAAGCATGGGCGCGCCTTTATCCATACCGCGCATTTCGAAGATCGTCCCTCACATGCAGATCAACTGCATGTAGACCTATGGTGGCGAGGCGTGAATATCGCCCTCGACCCGGGCACTTACCACTATGCGGCTTCACCACCTTGGGAAAATGCGCTTGCATCTACAAAGGTGCACAACACGCTCACTATTAATGACCATGACCAAATGCTGCGAGCAGGGCGTTTCCTTTGGCTGGATTTAGCCCAGGCTCAGATCATATCCCATGAAATGGATTCATCCGGTAAACTCATCCAGATCACCGCAGAACACAATGGCTATCGTAAACTTGGCGCGCGCCACTTGCGTACACTGAGGTGGAAAGATGAGGGGTGGACCATCAAAGATTCGGTCATTCCCTGCGGCAGATCCCCTGACAAGCCTGTTGACCTTCACATGACTTGGCTTCTGCCGGATTGGAAGTGGGATTTATCCGGTGAGATTCTGATAAAGCTAAGAGGTCCAAATTTCTCGTTTCAATTACAGATTGAAGGTGCACACCAGATCAACCTTTACCGTGCCGGAAAATGCCTGCACGGTTCATTGCAGGCCGACCCAACCTGGGGATGGTTTGCTCCCAACTATGGAACAAAACAGCCGGCTTTGATGGTTGTGGCGACTAAGAAGACCCACCTTCCTGCTGAATTTCAATCCATCTGGCGATTCGACATGTAAGGCAAGGCGAATGCTCCCTTGATGCAGTTCACTGAATCACATCATCATTTAATTAAACCCAGAAGCCTGGTGGATCAATTTAAGGTCACCAACTGGACGCAGTCCACGGCAATTGGATTTAGAAATATCTTAGACCTTCCAGTTTTTATCACCTATTCAGGGTATACAAACTTCGAAACACTCCAGCAGCATGAAATCCCTATCTCAGAATACAACATAAACACTCCGTACATCTAGAATCGAGTAAAATGTTAACAATATGCATATCCTGCTAATCCACCAAGCATTTGCAGCGCTGAATGAGCCTGGCGGAACGCGCCATCATGAATTGGCAAGATATCTCTGCCGTGAAGGGTACCAGGTGACCATCATCGCCAGCCAGATCAGCTATCTAACCGGTGATCAGAAAGGCAAACATGTTCGAAAACAGACGGACGACATGGGCGTAACGATCATTCGCAGTTATACGCTCCCTGCCCTGCATCGCTCCTTCTTGTGGCGAGTGTTCAGTTTCCTGAGTTTTATGATCTCATCCTTTTTCAACGGCTTGATGGTGCGGAAGGTTGATCTTGTATGGGGCACCAGTCCCCCCATCTTCCAGGGACCGACCGCCTGGCTGTTGGCAAGGTTGAAGGGATGTCCTTTCTTGCTGGAGGTCCGTGATCTCTGGCCAGCATTTGCAGTTGCTGTTGGCGTCCTTCAAAACAAATTCTTAATTCGCATATCAGAGTGGCTGGAACGGTTTCTCTACCGCCATGCTGACCGTGTCATAGTGAACTCGCCTGGTTACATCGAGCATGTCACAACCCGTGGTGCAGAAGATGTGACGCTGATTCCTAATGGCGCTGACCCGTCCATGTTCGATCCTCAAGCAAGAGGGGCTGCCTTCAGAGAAGAACATGGGTTGAAAGATCGTTTCGTAGTTCTTTATGCGGGTGCTCATGGCATGTCCAATGACCTCGATGTTGTTTTGGATGCTGCAGAAATCTTACAAAGTGACCAATCTATTCGGATCGTCCTGCTGGGTTCAGGCAAGGAAAAACCCCGCCTTATGGCGGATGCATCAAAGCGGGGATTGGGAAACCTCCTCTTCCTTCCGCCTGTTTCTAAACTGGAAATGTGTGATGCCCTTGCAGCCGCGGACGTATGCCTGGCAATCTTGAAACCAATTGAGATGTATAAGACGACCTATCCAAACAAAGTCTTTGACTATATGGCCGCAGGACGTCCAATCATCCTGGCCATTGATGGTGTTATCAAGAAGGTCGTAGAAGAAGCCAACGCAGGTGTGCCGGTGCCGCCTGGTGATCCAGCGGCTATGGCCGCTGCTATTCGGATGCTGGCCAGTAATCCCAAAAGGTGTCAGGAATTAGGAAAAAATGGTAGAAATATAGTAGAAACGCGTTTTTCGCGCAATG
>JAYELT010000016.1:0-3335 GCA_034717715.1 Chloroflexota bacterium
CAAAATCATTGCGGGTGTATTGGCTTTCGACAAGGCGGCGCAATAAGGCGTTTCGCCGGAAGATCTGGCCCACCTCCAGGCGGATAACGTTACCGCCGTAAGCTTCAGGATCGCCCAAACCATAGATAGCAGAGACCGAGGCGACAATGATCACATCTTTCCGTGACATCAAAGACGCTGTCGCGGCAAGCCGCAGCCTGTTGATCTCCTCATTGATATCCGTTTCCTTTTCGATATACAGGTCTCTTCGGGGCACATAAGCTTCAGGTTGATAATAGTCATAATACGAGACAAAGAATTCGACCGCATTATTGGGGAAGAATTCCTTAAATTCCGCGTAAAGCTGTGCGGCAAGCGTTTTATTGTGCGCCATCACCAGCGTCGGCAGCTGGATTTGCTGGATCACATTGGCGATGGTGAAGGTCTTACCTGTCCCCGTAGCACCCAACAGCACCTGGTGTTGGTAGCCTTTTTGGATACCTTCAACCAGTTCAAAGATCGCTTTGGGCTGATCACCGGTGGGTTGGTAGGGGGCATGCAGGTCAAAATGCATGGATACACTTCCGATATTTGCAAATTATTAAATGCATATAAGCATCGAGCATGGATGGATTTTACCAGAAAAGAAATCTTACAAACACATCCTCATTATTATCCTAATGATCAACTTAGGGAAAGAATGTGGATATATTTAGAATTGCAAAAGGGATTAATTCCTTGGATTCAACTCGTAAGTGCATCAAAATTGGCAATAAAAAGGTGAGTTGAATTGAATTAAGTTATGGTTCTTTCCCCCGCCAAGTGAAGGAGCACATAGCCATAAACATGCTTCGCGACCGGCATATCTGGAATGATATAATGCAAGGTGGTTGGGTCGTGCTGATTAAATATACTTTTAAAAACTGATTTTGGAAAAACTGAATCACTCAGATACTTGCTTTGTTAAAAATTAGTTGAATCTCAAGCTTCGGAAGAGACCAGCATTTTCTCAGCCCATGGTAATCTTAATAAACCACTGTTGCACATGATGCTTGAATCTAGATCTTATAAATCAGCTAATAGAAATGCAAAGCAAGCCTTCCCCCAGGGGGAAGGTGGCACGCCGAAGGCGTGACGGCCTGCCCTGAGGAGGTACGACGTGAGGGATGAGGGCGTTTGAGCTTACCAAGAAATAAAAAACTGACAAATACCTCACAAAGCCTGCGTCGGAACATGACGAAGGAAGAACGGCACCTGTGGTACGATTTTCTAAGAAACTATCCGGTGCAATTCAACCGACAAAAGGTTATTGGAAGCTATATCGTTGATTTCTATTGCCACAAGGCAAAGCTCATCGTGGAATTGGATGGGTCCCAGCACTATCAAGATGTCGGTCTTGAATACGATAAGCGCAGGACGGAATATCTGAACAGTCTCGGTCTGTATGTGCTTCGAATACCCAACAATGAGATATGGGGAAGTTTTCCAAGTGTCTGCGAAACTATTGACCAGGCAGTTAAAGAAAGGCTTATCCCTCATCAGTCAGCTTGCAGCTGACAGCTTCCCCCGGGGGAAGCCCTAGCTTGAGTCACTTTGACCTTGATACATCAAAAAGATATTGGTGTTAGGTGTTTTATTGATCAATTCCGTTATACGCGAGCAGATCCTGTGAAATTTTTATTGAATACGATGCTAAACCAGGAAATCTAGGTATATTTTTGAGATTAGTATACCTATTAGGATATCATCAGGAAGGGGGGACTTCAAGATGTTTAGCAGGAATACTTTTAATAACTTCAATCCTTGCGAATAAGTGGTAGAAATGACTGATAATCAATGGTTTCAAACTGCCAAAAATCTTCCAATCCACCATCAGCATAGGTCGTGCCCACCCCATTGACCGCCCGTATCTGCCAGTAATAGGTTGTTGCAGAGTCCAAACCGCTCAACTTGACCAAAGTAAACGTGCCGTTGTCCATCCAGACTTTGCAGCTATCATCATCCGATTTATCGAAGTAATATTCATAGCTTGTAACGCCGCTGCTGCTTGTCCAGATCAAATCAATTTCAGTTTGATGCCCCATTTTGCCATCCGAGGGACCGACCTTATTAAAAACCTCTGGCGAGAGATGAACGGTTGTGAATTGCCAGAATGCAACGGTGCTGCCGTCTGTGTTGTTGTAAGGCCATGCCGATTGACTGGTCTTCTTGAAATCACCAATAGCCGTCACCCAGCACAGCCTTATGATTCTTGTTGTATTTTTCCATCACACAATTCTCCTTATGGAAAAATCTTAAAACCTGATGATTTTGCCATTCATTTAACTATTCATGGTGATGAATGTTGATAAAATTTATGCCAGCAAATCCTCCACCAGACCCAGGAAACGCTGCTCATCAACCTTAAACATGACATTGGCATGGGAGATGGTCCTGTCCGCTGGAAATTCTCGTTCATCTTCCAAATTCTGATACCATTTTCCACCGGGAACTTCCAGGCTCTGTCCTATACAAGACCCTTCCGTTTCAATGAATAAGGGTACTTCCTCCACAGTATAGATATTGGGTTCGAGGATATATCCCACCGCCAGCACATCCGGGAAATCAACGCGGTCGTAAATATCATACATTTCGAGGAATTTCTGGAAGAAAGGCACACTGCCAGCAATGAAGGGCGTCAGCGATTTATCGGCGCTATAGATCTTATCAAGCAGCGCCTGGGGAATCATCCCGTGAGCGCATACATCCAGCGCCGCTAAATAGATCGGCCAATCCGCATGCATCACAATTTGGGCTGCATGGGGATCATGGTAGAAATTTGCTTCAGCCGCGGGGGTGATATTACCCGGGCAGCGCACCGCCCCGCCCATGATGACGACCTCCTTCACCAGGTCAGCGATGGACGGCTCAAGGGACAGCGCCATGGCGATGTTGGTCAGGGGACCGATGGGCAAGAGGGTGATCTCATTGGGATGCGAAAGGATCGTTTCTACAATCGCTTGTGGAGCTGGTAATGTGTTCTCCTTCATTTTCGGTTCCGGAAGGGGCATATTCCCCATGCCGTTTTCCCCATGGACGAATGGGGATGTATCCAGGGGAACAGCCAGAGGGAAGGAGGCACCCCGGGCGACTGGCAAATCGTCTTTTCCCGCAGCTTCACACAATATCCTGGCATTTCTGGTGGTTAGGTCAACATCAACGTTTCCAAAGATCGTTGAAATGCCGATCACTTCAACCTTGTCTGATGCTTCAAAAAGCATAGCCAAAGCAAAAGTATCGTCAATCCCCGGGTCTGAGTCCACCCAAATTTTTTTCATTTCATCCTCCAAAAAACTTTAAAGCAAACAATAAATATT
>JAYELT010000016.1:3435-5348 GCA_034717715.1 Chloroflexota bacterium
TCATGCAAAATCAATATGTGTCAACAGAGTTTCTATGTTGATTTTGTTCGCATGTAAACTAAAACTATAGGGGGCAACAATATTATCCAATATTTTGGTTACAATTCAGGCTATTTATCTGTGCAACATGATGAGGAAATACTGTACCCTAACCGAAAAGATGCCCTAGAAAATAAGGCAGCTGTTTGCGCCACCAGGGCCAGTCGTGGTTCACATCAAACCCCCACAGGTCCACCCAGGCGGGAATGTCCTTTTCTGCCAGGACCTCCGCCATGGCGCGTGCGTCAGCGACCATAGCTTCTTCCCAGGCGCCCTGCCCAGCACAAATGATAATTTTGCCCCGCCGAATGAGCTCCAGGGTGTTGGTGTCCACCAGGTTGGGCAGGTTGTAGAGAGGTGCATTGAAATAGATTTTGTCATCCATATAGTCACCCACGAACATCCCTGGCTGGAACAGGCCTGATAGGGTGATAACGGCATCGAACAGGTCCGGGTGGCGGAAGAAGAAATTCCCGGCATGGTAACCGCCCATACTGCAGCCAGTGGTGAGAAGGGCTTCTGCTTTGCGTACATGTTTATGCACGAAAGGCACAACCTCTTGAGTGATGTAGCGATCATAATCCTCGTGCCTTCGGGCTTTATCGGCGGGATGGGCACCCCAGTTGGCCCAGGATTGGCTGTCGATGCTGTCCACGGTGAAGAATTGTACCTTACCCCCCTCGATGAATTCCCATACAGCGTCAATCATCCTGAAATCTTCAAACTCAAAAAAGCGGCCGCACATGGCAGGAAAAACGAGCACAGGTTTCCCTCTATCGCCGTAGACTTTTAGTTCCATCTCTTGCTGCAGGTGAGGGCTCCACCAGTGGTGATATTCAATGTTCATCAATCTTCCGGGACTTTTTCCTGGATAAATGCGGCGACCTCAAGGATCTCCGCCAGCTCAGGCGACCGGATAAGATAACCGTGATCCCCAAGGGCGACAGACCAGGCACCCAGGATGGGTTGATGGGTGGGGATAAGGTGGCCGTATTCAGCCAACACGGATTCATGGGTGTGAGTGTAATTGAAGTGGAACCGACGGCTGGCATAGCAGCAGTGATAGGGTCGGCTGTAGATCGGATCAAAGCGGTTGTTAATGAGGACATTCGCCCACTCACGGTAGATATCAAAGTCGTTGGCGAAGTTCATCATGTCCGTGGTCAACCCGCCCGGCGGCCGGATGTTGACCTCCAGGGCAACGAGGGAGTCATCAGGTTTACGGAAATATTCAAAGTGGAAGAAACGTTCCCGCACATCAAAGGCTTTGACCGTTTTGCGACCGATCAATTCCAGGTCGGCCGGGATCTCCCGAAGGGAATAATAAAAGATATCGCTGCGATCGTTGACCGTTTCCATGATCCCCCGCTGATAGACGTGGGAGGTGTAGAAGACAATGTTCCCATCCCTGTCCGTCAGGCCGTCAAAGGTGCAGATTGCGCCTTCAATAAATTCCTCCAGGATGAAATCTGCCAGGTTTTTCTTAAGAAAAAACGCCAACTCGTCTTCGTTGTGGATTTTGAAGGTGGCATTGGCGCCAACCCCGATATCTGGTTTAGCCACCAGTGGATAACCAACCCGGTCGGCAAATTCACGGACGTCCGCCTTATGCCTGGGTTTAACCCCTTCAGCCACCGGGATCCCGATCTTTTTGAAAATCTTCTTCATTTCAGATTTACGCTTCATCTTCATGATGTCTTTGGTCTTGATGCCGGGAATATTGAAGTCGGTGCGCAGCTGGGCTTCCGTTTCCAACCAGAATTCGTTCAGTGAATCCAATCGGTCGATCTTGCCATAGCGGTGGGTGAAATAACCCAGGGCGCGCAGGAGCTGATCGTAGTTGGAAAGGGAATCCACCCGGTAATATTCCGTCA
>JAYELT010000017.1:0-5264 GCA_034717715.1 Chloroflexota bacterium
GCTTTCCTGTGTTGCGTCTCAACTCACGACTGATCGTCGATCGATGAACTCCAACTTGTTGTGCAATCTTTGTTTGGGTAAATCCTATTTTCAAAAGACTATAAATAAGGTATCTTTGTTCATAGGTGAGATGGACCCCAAAAACTAGACCACAAGCTAAGGTAAAATTTTAGAAACTTGTGGAGGCAAAAATGACAAAAATGCGCAAACAATATAGTGAGCAGTTCAAGTTTAAAGTGGCTTTGGAGGCAATAAAAGATCTCACCACAATCAACGAACTAGCTAGCCGATATCAGGTGCACCCAAACCAGGTTCGGAACTGGAAAAAGAAATTAGCAGATGATGGGCCAATGGTTTTTGAAAGAAAATCAGGAAAACATCATCAAAATCAAGGCACTCAAGAAGCAGAACTATACGAACAAATCGGGCGACTCAAAATGGAACTTGAGTGGCTGAAAAAAAAAGTTACCTCAATCAATTGAGGCTAAACGCAAGATGATTGATACTAAAAACCCCAAAATAAGCCTTCGTCGACAGTGTTCCCTGGTGGGGCTTAGTCGAGCGACGTACTATTGGCAACCGGCTGGTGAGAGTGAACAGAACCTAAAATTGATGAAAATGATTGACCAGGAATACACACAAACACCATTCTATGGCAGTCGGAAAATCACCATACGGCTCAATCAACAGCTCTCGCAAAAAGTAAACCGAAAACGAGTGGTGAGATTAATGCGAAAAATGGGTTTACAGGCAATTTATCCTCATAAAAGCACCTCGATTCCCAATCATCAGCACAAAAAGTATCCCTATCTATTGCGAAATCTGAGCATCACACATCCCAACCACGTCTGGGCGACTGACATCACCTACATCCCGATGAGGCAAGGGTTTATGTATCTGACAGCGATTATGGATTGGTACAGCCGGTTTGTGATCGCCTGGCAGCTTTCCAATACACTTGATGGTCTATTTTGCCTTGAGACTTTAAAGTTGGCCCTTCAACAAGGAAAACCAAAAATCTTCAACACTGATCAAGGTGCCCAGTTCACTGCACAAGCGTTTACAGGGGAGTTAGAAGATGCGGGTGTGCTTGTCAGCATGGATGGCCGTGGCAGAGCATATGACAACATCTTTGTAGAGCGTCTATGGCGGACAATCAAGTACGAGGATATTTATATCAAGGATTACGCATCTGTTTTGGAATTAGAGAGAGGGTTGGCGGACTATTTATGGTTGTATAATTACGAAAGACCCCATCAAGGATTGGGTTATAAAACCCCGGCAGAGGTTTACGGAATGAATGGTGAAAGTGCAGGGATCCCATTAGAAACCCACCTTAAATATGTCGATTCGTGGTCTAGGAAATAGGGTCCACCTCAAAGCGTCACTCCATTAGAGATTTCGAAACAGATGTGAAAGTGGGGGTAACAGCATGTAAATCATCATATTTTCAAGGATGTCAACCTGTTGAAGTCATTGCTGCTCAGGGCGAAAAAGCTTTAGCATTTAGCCCGCTGCGTACGGTGGGTTTAAATGATCCACGGACTGGACGAAGACCTTACGCTGTTGTGCAGTTGTGGCAGGGCAATCTTGCAGGGAATTTATATAATATGGTTGGTTTTCAAACAAACCTTGCGTTTTCAGAATAGGAACGTGTTTTCAGGATGATTCCAGGATTGGAAAACGCTGTTTTTGAGAGATTCGGCCAAATGTATCGAAATTCATTCATCGCTTCCCCTTTGTTACTGGATGATAATTTTTCGTTTACAAATAATCCTAATTTATTTATTGCAGGGCAATTGGCGGGTATTGAAGGATATGCAGGAAATATAGCCTCAGGATTGGTGACAGGTATCAATGCAGTACGAATTTTAAATAAAATACCTTTTTTAGAATTTTCTTTAACAACGATGATAGGTGCATTAATTCACTATATCATTCATGCAGATATGTCGTCTTTCCAACCTATGAAAGCTATCTTTGGTATTCTGCTGAAACCAGCAGATAATATTCGACGATCCAGAATAGAGCGATATGAATTCTATTCTCAACGTGCTTTGCGGGACATTGAGATCTATCTTCAAGAAATTAAATTTAGTGGTAAAGCAGTATAGATATTGGAAGTAGCAGGAAATTAAGGAGGATCACTTAGGAGAAATTTCATCCTTATTCACAGAGTAGTATGATCTATAATATTGTCGTAACAATAAATTATCAATTGAGGTAAAAAACGATTATGCAAATCAAACCAGCTAACCGAGTATCCACAATCAAACCTTATTTTTTTGCAGATCTAGCAATGACCATCAATAAATTGAAGGGTTCTGGTTTGGATGTCATTCGTTTGGATATTGGCTCCCCAGATCTCCCACCTGAAAAATTTATTATTGAAGCATTGATAAATGCCGCCAGGCAACCAGATATGCACGGTTACGGTCAATCGGGTGGGTCTTCATCATTAAGAGCTGCTTTTGCAAAATATTATTGCGATCGCTTTGGGATCGAATTGGATGCAGAAAGAGAAGTCCTTGGATTGATTGGCTCAAAAGAAGGTCTCTTTAATCTAAGTCAGGTATTAATTAACCCCTCTGATCTTGTTTTGATCCCTGACCCATGCTATCCTGTTTATGCAGTTGGAGCAAGTGTAGCCCAGGCAGAAACGTATTCGATGCCGCTGCTTGCGGAGAATGATTTCTTACCAGATTTTGACGCTATTCCCTCTGAAATTGCCAATCGAGCTAAATTCATGTGGCTCAATTATCCCAACAACCCAACCGGCGCTATTGCCCCATATTCGTTCTTCGAAAAAGTTGTGGCATTCGCAACAAAACACCAAATCGTTGTGGCTCATGATGCACCTTATGTTGATGTTTGTTTTGATAACTACAAAGCCCCAAGCATCCTACAGGTTCCTGGGGCTAAAGCCATTGCTGTTGAGTTTAATTCTCTTTCTAAGACATATAACATGGCTGGTTGGCGAGTTGGTGCTGTGGTTGGTAATCCGGATATCATTCAATTATTAAAGGTATATAAAAGCCAGCTTGACTCCTCCCATTATAAGCCGATCATGTTTGCTGCTGAAACTGCGCTTCTTGGAGATCAGAATTGGATCGGTAAGCGAAATGAGATCTATCAGCAACGTCGTGATATTATTGTCAGAACTTTGTCCCAAATAGGGTTTTCATTCGCAATTCCAAAAGCCTCATTATATATTTGGGCACATTTACCTGACTCATACCAGGACAGCATATCATTTTGTGATATCCTATTAAAGGAATCAGGTGTCAGCGTGACTCCTGGTGTTGTTTACGGGAAATCAGGTGAAGGCTACATTCGCATTTCACTTGTTACGCCGGGTGAACGTTTGAAAGAAGCCATGCAACGCATGAAAATTTGGATGAAAGGACCTACCGTTTAATATGGCAAAACCAAAAATTTATTTGACGGAAGCACCAAGAGAAAAAGCTTTACTGGTTGGTGTTAATCTCCTCGGTCAACGAGAACTGCTTACTCTTGAGGATTCCTTGGCTGAATTGGAAAGATTAGCAGATACTGCTGGTGTTGAGGTTGTGGGGTATGCTTCACAAAATCTCAAGACTCCCAATCCAAAAACATATATTGGTACTGGTAAAGTTGAAGAAGTGAAAATGTTAGCAGACGGGATGGAAGCTGACATGGTGATCTTTAATAATGAGCTATCTCCGCGCCATCAACGTGAATTGGAAGAATGTTATGGTGAATCACTGCGTGTCTTAGATCGAACCACTTTGATCCTTGACATTTTCGCACAACATGCGAACACGAAGGAAGGCATTCTTCAGGTAGAATTGGCTCAGTATGAATATCGTTTGCCGCGACTGACGCGCGCTTGGACACACCTCGCGCGTCAGGCTGGTGGGGGTGGTGGCAGAGCTGGTGGTGTGGGTGGTGTTGGCTTGCGCGGGCCTGGCGAGACACAGCTGGAAGTTGACCGTCGAATTATTACCAAACGCATTGAATTTCTCAAAGCCGAGTTGGAGAAAGTTCGGAACCAAAGAATGCGATATCGCCAGCGTCGTAAAAAAACTCAAATTCCTGTGGTAGCGCTTGTAGGGTATACCAACGCAGGAAAATCGACATTGCTTAACAAGCTTTCAGCTTCCGATGTTTATGTTGCCGATCAATATTTTGCAACTCTTGACCCTACCACGCGGCGAGTAGATTTGCCAGGTGGTCAGACGGTGCTTTTTACGGATACAGTTGGTTTCATTCAAAAATTACCAACGGAATTGGTTGCAGCATTTCGGGCGACATTGGAGGAAATATCTGAAGCTGATGTGTTATTGCATCTTGTGGATATTACACATGAGAATGCTAAAGCGCAAGCGGAATCGGTCCATGAAACATTGATAGAAATTGGTGCAGGGGATGTGCCTATGGTTATCGCATTAAATAAAATTGATTTGCTAAAGGACACCGATCTTGAGATTGCAGAATTTGAAGGAAGCGCTAATGCCTATCCTATTTCAGCATTGATAGGAAGGGGATTGGATGATTTATTATCTGCTGTTGAAATTGAGTTATTTGAATCCTATATTGAATTGGAAGTGCAGATTCCTTATCAAGAAGGGCAGCTTCTGTCCCTATTTCATGAATTTGGACAGGTTAATAAAATTATAAGTGTTGAAAGTGGGACAAGGATTAAAGGATTACTCCCTCGAAGGTTGTTTGTGCAATTTGAACCGTATATAAATACAGAGTCTTTAATCGAATGAAAATAAAAAAAATGGGCCGTTCGGCCCATTTTTCATTCGAGTTATTTGATTTATTCTCTTTCAGTTACATCCAGAATTTCTCGACCTTGATAGTGTCCACAGTTAGGACAAACCCGGTGAGGTAACCGTGTTTCACCACAATTGGGGCAAACGACCGTATTGCGGGCTTTTAATGCATCGTGTGAACGTCTTCGATCACGGCGTCCTGGAGAGATTTTTCTTTTTGGTAAAGGTGTCATTGTATACTCCTTATGAATTCAAGATTATGACAAAGCAACCATGCGATTATACCGGGTTGATTAATGAGCGTCAAGCAAGAAAATTATTAATGTTATTCGCGAATAAAAACGTCATGGTTAATTCGCGAATAAAATTGTCAGGTTATGAAAAAGAGGATAACACTGACAATGGAAGAGATAAGAAGACTAAAAGTACTGACACTGGTTGAGAATGGAAACATGACCAGAGCTGAGGCTGCAAAAAAGCTGAACTTAAGTGAGAGACAACTAT
>JAYELT010000018.1:0-18654 GCA_034717715.1 Chloroflexota bacterium
AGAAAGAGATCCCCAGGATCATCCCTTGGTGAAAACTTAAAGCCCTTTCAATCTTTACCTAACCTCTTGGAGCTCAAATGGCACACCTGTTGTTTCGCCGGCTTGTTTGAGTGAATTGACAACTTCGGGGATCAGTGGGACACCCGAACTCATATTTTTTTGCTCCTGCTCGAATTCTTTTTCACCATGGATGAATATTCGGCTTTGTCCGGGAAGTTTGGGTGTGTTCTTTAGCGCTCGGATATACTCATCCATATCTGCCTTGAAGTTTTTAACTGGTCGGAAATTCTCAATCTTAATTGCGGCAAAGAAATGGCCGATGTTCGCCTTGAAATCGTCTGAAGGACGGCCAACATCTTCACCAAAGGCAGCCCCAGCCAGCACGCCTGAAAGCAGGTCTACTAATAGGGATAATCCGTACCCCTTATACCCACGTAATTCTGCCGGTCCACCAAGCGGCAACAGAGCGCCACCATCGATCACCTCTGCTGGATCGCGAGTTAGAATGCCGTCATGATTGATACCCCAGCCTTTAGGGATAGCTTGCCCCGCTTTTTGGTGAAAGGCAACTCGCCCCAGAGGCACAATGCTGGTTGCCATATCCAGAACATAGGGGCGTTCTTCACCAGCAGGGATCGCCACTGCAATCGGGTTTGTCCCCACCGCAGGACGTATTCCAAATGTTGGCGCCACCAGCGGACGGGAATTGGTCAGGCTGATCCCGATCATATCTTCAGGAAGGGCCATCATCGCATAATAGCCGGCGATTCCAAAATGATTGCTGTTGCGGACAGTTGTCACAGCTAACCCAGCCTGATCAGCTAATTTGATGCATCGGGACATCGCTCGGTAAGCAACCACCTGTCCGAGACCGTTAGCACCATCCAATGCCAATGTCGCAGGGCTTTCTTTGAGCACTTTGATGGGTGAAGTAGGGTCAATCTGCTGCTTACGAAGGCGATCTCCATAGTAACTATGCAGGCGGATCACCCCATGTGAATGGATCCCACGTAGATCAGCAGACACCAGGACGTCAGCCGAGATCCGGGCATCAATTTCGGGGACGTCTAAGGCACTTAAAAAACGAACCACATAATCCTTCAAATCTTCGAACCGATAATAAATAGCATCCAGCATGAACATCTCTCCAATTCTGTGAGGATAAATCTGTTCTATTATAATGCACTGGGCAGGTTGAAAAAGAGTGTGAAGTATGATAAACCTGGCAGGCTGGCATGATCATCGCTGCGTGCTATAATTATTGATGCACGGGAGAAGAGAAATTATGACGCCAAGAATATTTGCCCACCGAGGTGCAAGCACAGACGCCCCAGAAAACACCATGGCTGCTTTTCAGCTAGCTTTGGATCAAAATGCGGACGGAATTGAGCTGGACGCAATGTTATCAGGGGATGGGTGTGTTGTTGTCATTCACGATGACACAGTAGACCGTACCACAAATGGATCGGGGCGAGTTAGAGAGATGACTCTTGAGCAGATCAAGTCCCTGGATGCGGGCAGGGGTGAAAGAATCCCAACTTTAGAAGAAGTATTAGAATGTTTCGGGGGAAAATTCTTGATCAATATCGAATTAAAGAATTATGCCTCTATCTTCGACGCTCTACCAATAAAAGTGGCAAAATTAATAAACAATTTTGGTCTTGTGGATTCGGTAATAATTTCCTCATTTAACCCCATAAATTTCCGGCGCGTACGACGTCTACTCCCCGATATCACAATTGGATTGCTTACTCAACCCAATCAGGCAAAATTTTGGATATGGCGTATGTTTAGATATGATGCGCTTCATCCCCATTACAGCGATGTGGATGAAACACTTGTTGAAACTTTGCACGCGCAAGGTCGACAGGTTAATGTGTGGACGGCTGATGACGCTGAAGAGGTTCTCCGTTTGGCTGCACTGCATGTTGATGGAATTATTACCAATTTTCCTCAGCGAGCACGTGAAATTCTGGAGTCCTGATGGTGAGGCTGGGCAGATTAATTTTGAGGGCTTTTTTCATCCTAGTACTTATTTTTACCAGTCTGACCCTCACGCCGGTGAGTGCCATCAATCAACCAGATGCTCAAGAGCTGCTTCAATCGATGAGCGCAGAAGAAAAGATCGGGCAGTTGTTCCTGGTGACATTCGAGGGGACGAATGTAGGGGAAGAATCAGAAATTTACAATCTTATCGCAAAACATCATATTGGGGGTGTGGTTCTGCTCGCTGAGAATAACAACTTCACATCTGAGGATATCATCTCTCGTACACAAGAAGCCATCATCGATCTCCAGCGTATTGAATGGAACGCATCTACGAAAGGGAATAATGCAGGAAGTAGTGAAAGTGAATCCTCTTATGTCCCATTATTGGTTGGTTTAAAACAACTTGGCAACGGGTTCCCCAGCGATCAAATTTTATCTGGTTTAACCTCATTACCTTCACAGATGGCCATAGGAGCGAGTTGGGATCTTAACCTGGCTGACCAGGCTGGACAGGTTTTAGGACGGGAGCTGACCAGTTTGGGGATCAATCTTTATCTGGGTCCGAATCTTGATGTTCTTGAAACAGCGAACAATGAAGCTGCCAGTTCACTGGGAGTTAATACTTATGGCGGTGATCCTTTCTGGGTAGGAGAGATTGGAAAGTCATTTATCAAAGGCTTACATACTGGAAGTGAAAACCGGATCTTGGTTGTCGCTCAGAATTTTCCTGGAACGGGTAATTCTGATCGGTCTCCTGAATCGGAAGTAGCTACCGTTCGAAAATCATTGGAGCAGCTTAAACAGATTGAGTTAGCGCCTTATTTCACAGTGACAACACCGGAACTTGGAGATGCAGGTAGAGTGGATGCTGTGATGGTTTCCCACATCCGCTATCAGGGTTTCCAGGGGAATATTCGTGCGACAACGCGACCGATCAGTTTTGATTCGAATGCACTGCAGCAAATTATGTCCCTGGAACAATTTGCAGCATGGCGAGACACTGGTGGACTTCTGATCAGTGAAGATCTCGGGAGCGGTGCGATTCGCCGTTTTTTTGATCCAAATGAGACTAATTTTGATGCACGGCAGGTAGCGCTCAATGCTTTCCTGGCCGGCAATGATGTTTTATACGTTGATGATCTGATCACCACAGGTGATCCTGATGCTTATACGACTTTGCTGTCTACGCTGGAATTTTTTGTGCAGAAATATCGAGAAGATTCTGCCTTCGCTAAACGGGTGGATGCGTCGGTTCTCCGTATTCTTCAAGCTAAAACGACGCTTTATAATAACTTTGATATTCAGAATATTATCCCATCCTCAGATGTATTAGAAACTGTTGGACAATCTCAGGAAGTTACCTTTGATGTCGCTCAAAGTGCTGTGACATTGATTAATCCTTCCAGACAAGAAATTGACTCGGTTTTGCCATCCCCCCCATTGTCATATGAAGACATTGTGATTTTTACAGACATACGCCAGGTCTATCAATGTGATGAGTGTCCTCCGTTCAACGATGTCAGCGCCAACACTTTGGCTTCGGAATTGCTTGATCTTTATGGTCCCCAGGCGGGCGGTCAAATACAGGATTATCGGCTTACATCATATTCATTTAAACAACTTGTTTCGTTCTTGGATAATCTGGAGGGTGATTCGAGTGAAACCATTCTAACAAATTTGGATGCTGCTGAATGGGTTGTTTTTAACACACTTGAACTTGATCCAGCATATCCCGAATCAACAGCACTCCAGCGTGTGCTGTCTGAAAGGTCGGACCTGCTGGCTGGCAAGCGGGTAATCGTTTTTGCCATGGGAGCACCGACTTATTTAGATGCGACCAATATTTCCAAAGTCACAGCCTACTATGCCCTGTACAGCAAGGCACCTTCATCTCTAGAAGTTGCTGCCCGTGTGCTGATGAAAGAATTAGATCCACCTGGTGCACTGCCTGTTTCGCTAAATGCGGTCGGATATGACTTGATCTCGGTGATGGCGCCGGATCCAAACCAGGTAATTCCACTTTCTTTAGTCCTTCCTGAGGAGGAAGAAATAGAGACTGAGGAAGAAGCCCCTTCTGTCACACAAACACCTGAACCTACGCCAATACCGAGTTTTACCGTTGGTGATACTTTAATGATCCGCGCTGGCCAAATTTTTGACCACAATCAAAACGTTGTTCCGGATGGTACGATCGTCCGCTTTAATTTCCTTATATCTGGCGAGCCGGGAATTACTCAGCAATTTGAAACCACTACTCAAGCAGGGGTGGCTTATTTCACATACCGAATGGAAGCCGCAGGCGGGTTACAGATCAGTGCGACGAGTGAACCAGCCATACAGTCAGAGATACTGCAAATCAATATTTCACCGGATGGCAGTACATCGGTGATTGCTTATACTCCCACACCGCTGATTACCCCAACATCAACTGAGATGCCTTCAGCCACACCCACAGGGATACCAACACCGACGATTACTCCTACCCCTTTCCATAATGACTACCCCACGCTTGGGGATTGGGCATTGGGTGTGATTGTGATCGCCCTGGGCAGCGGTCTGGCTTTTTTGATCGGTTATTTCTGGTGGGGATCATTCCATTGGGGGCTGAGGTCTTCGATGTGCACGATGATTGGGGGTTTATTAGCCTACATTTATCTCAATTTAGGTGTGCAGGGAACAAAGATTTGGATGGAGAAATCCGGGATGTCTTTTGTGATTGAAGTTATTATTGTAGGTCTGTTGTTGGGCTGGATTGTTGGACTGATTTGGTGGATGAGAACAGCAGGCCGTTATTTCTCCCGCAATCATCGAAAATTATAATTGGGGGAATATTCATCGAGCGTTGAGATATCGCAACAGGGGTGTCGATTAGAAATTTCGCAACACGGTAAACAGGAAACCGATCACAAATAAAGAACCAGCCAGAAAAAGCAATACTTTTTCGGATTTACGCAGAGCACTTGGATGCTGACGCATGGCTCGATAGGGCTTGGTGATCGGAGCATCCTCGACAAATAACGCATTTGTAAATGCGTCGATATTATTTGGACGATCTTCTGGATGCAGCTGTAAAGCCCAGCGAATTGCACGCTCAGTACGTATGCTGACATTGGGATTGAGATCACGAATGCGGGGAAGGCTTCCTGGGTTGAGGAATCGATCGCGTACGTTTACCGGTGGTTGATTGGTCAGCAGGTGGAAAAGCGTTCCCCCGAAAGCATAAATGTCACTGCGAGCATCTGTATGACCTGAATCCCCGCCGTATTGTTCCAGCGGGGTATACAGCGCTGTACCCTGACCCTGCAGAATGGTAATGGTGACTTCTCCAGGTGCGAGCAATTTTACCAATCCGAAATCTACGAGTTTGACCAATCCACTGGGTGTCAGCTTAAGGTTGCTGGGTTTAATATCTCGGTGAACGATTGGTTGTTCCAGTGTATGGAGATATTTTAAAGCCCCTGCCAGCTGGTTTGCCCACTCGAGCACATCCTTTTCCGGGATAAAGGTATCTTTTGCGCGGGCTTCCATCATTAATTGGCGAAGGTCTTTACCCGGCACAAAATCCATAACCAGATAATCACGCTCGCTAATTGAGAAAAAGTCTGATACTTTTGGTAAATTTGGGTGATCCAGGCGCGCCAGAACGATTGCCTCACGCTGAAATTGACCACGTGCTTCCTTGAGCATGTCTTCTGGCAGAGCGCGGTCATATTCAACTTCCTTCACCGCACAAAGGCGGCCTTCAAGACGCAGGTCATCAGCAAGGTATATGCACCCCATTCCCCCCTGCCCGATGATTTTCTTGACCTGATACCTGTTACGAAGAACTGTACCAGTCTTGATTGGGACTGGCATTGTATCAAACCTCAATTGACAACTTTCTAACCTATCAATGATAGGTTCGCAATATTGAATGGTCGGTCATGTTCTCGGCGTGTGACCGCTCTCCAAGAGTTTGGATGAAAGATGATATTTTTGGAAGTGATCATCCGAACACTCAGTAATTCATTTTTATTCTACCAGAGATGGTATGGATGGTAAATAATGATGAATTCAATAATTATGGAGGTGTTCTGGGCTTGGATTGCCGATGACGACTGTGAATTCAACAGCAGCCTATCTTCATTCGAGTTAAAGGTAAAATCAACCTATGCAAACCTTTGTTGAGGTTGCAATAAACCTCCCAAATATCTCTGATTGTTTTCATTACCACCTGCCGGCTGCCCTGGAGGGGTCTGTGGAACCAGGCTCCCTGGTGATTGTGCCTTTTGGAAATCAGCGGGTTCAAGGTGTGGTCTTTCGTTTTATCGAGAGTCCTGAAGTTGCCGAAACACGGCCTGTAGAAACTGTGGTGGATGAAAAATTAGCCCTAACGTCCGTTCAGATGGAATTAGTACGTTGGTTAGCAGAGGAAACCCTCTCTCCTCTTGGGACTTGCATAAACCTGATGCTCCCACCAGGCTTGAGTCAGCGTACCGACACTTTAATTTCATTGAACACGACACATGATGTCAATGAGGACAGTCTTGCGCCCATGGAAAAGCGGCTGGTTGGGCTGCTGAGAAAGCGTGGTGATTTACGCGGCCGCCAAATTAATGCTGCCATTCGCCATGTGGAATGGCGTGGTTCACTGCGCAGACTCGTGCAGAAAGGGGTTGTTTCGACACGCGCCATCCTACCTCCCCCCAGGGTGCATCCTAAGACAGTGCGTAAGGTTTTCCTAACGGTAGATCCCGCCAAGCTTGATCACCTGGGCAAACCGCTCAGCAGGGTGCAGCGTGTCCATGAACGGCGTTTGCGAATGCTGAGATTTTTAGCACAGCGATCAGACCCAGTTGAACCAGGCAACATCTATGCGCAAACCGGGGCGAATTACAGCGACCTCAAAGCCCTGGAAAAGGCTGAATGGATTAAAGTCTTAGAAGCACAGGTATGGCGCGATCCTCTTGAAGACCTTTCCTTTGTCCCAACGGAACCACCCGAACTGACGCAAGATCAGAATCGTATTTGGAGACAGATTGCAGCAGGATTAGAAGGGGCTTGGACAGGGACAGCGACTTCGCCTTTCCTGCTTCATGGTGTGACGGGTTCTGGTAAGACCGAAATTTATTTGAGGGCTGTTAAAATCGCTTTGGCGGAAGGAAAAAGAGCGATCGTCCTCGTTCCGGAAATTTCACTTACACCTCAAACGATCAATAGATTTTCTTCTCGGTTTCCCGGGGAAGTTGGCGTAGTACATTCCCAGCTTTCTGAAGGAGAGCGTTATGATACCTGGCGCCGTGTGAGGAATGGTGAGATCAAAGTGATCATAGGGCCGCGCAGTGCACTGTTTATGCCCCTGGAAAACTTAGGTTTAATAATCGTTGATGAATGCCACCATGAATCCTATGATCAGCAGGACAGCCAGCCATATTATCGAGGTGTCCCAACGGCTGTAGCTTGTGCAAGGTTATCAGGGGCAGGGATCATTCTGGGTTCTGCAACACCGCGTCTGACTCAATATTATCAGGCAGTTAATGGGCGTTGGACTTATCTTGAACTTCCAAGACGGATACTGGCTCATCAAGAGACGATTAAGCATCATGCTCAACGTCTGGGCATCAAGCTGCCGATCAGGATTGGCGAGGGTAAAACTGCGGATTTGGGGTTACCTGCTGTTTCAGTTGTGGATATGCGTCAGGAATTGCGCACTGGTAACCGCAGTATTTTCAGTGTTGAATTACAGGACGCCATTGAGTCTGTTTTGGAATCGGATCAGCAAGCCATCCTTTTTCTCAACCGTCGGGGCACAGCGACTTATGTGTTTTGCCGTGACTGCGGCTATGTGGTTAAATGCCCACGCGATGATAAGCCGCTCACCTACCATCGCTCTCAAAATGGATTAATTTGTCACACATGTGGATATAAGCGCAAGGTGCCAAAAAAATGTCCTGTATGTGGGGGGAGACACATCCGCCAGTTGGGAACCGGCACGGAAAAGGTTGAACAAATGGTGCGCGAGCGTTTTCCTTCCGCTCGAACCCTGCGATGGGATGCAGAGACCTCACGGAAAAAAGGCGCTCATGAACGGATCCTCTCTCAGTTTTCCCACCATCATGTGGATATCCTGATAGGTACACAAATGCTGGCAAAAGGTCTTGACCTGCCGTTGGTGACCCTGGTGGGTGTCATCCTGGCTGAGGTTGGCTTGAACTTGCCGGATTTTCGGGCGACTGAGCGCACCTTTCAGGTGCTGACTCAGGTAGCAGGACGTGCTGGGCGCAGCCCACTTGGGGGGCGTGTGGTCTTACAAACCTATATGCCAGATCATTATGCCATCAAGACTGCAGCCCATCATGATTACCAGGGTTTTTATGAGCAGGAGTTGGCTTACCGACGCGAGCTTCGTTACCCACCTTTTAGGCGATTGGTTCGCTTAGAGTATCGACACTATGATCAGGGTGCTGCAGAGGAAGCTGCGCAAACCCTCGCTGAACAGGTTAAAACATGGATCGCACAAGAAAGCCCCCGAACTGAGATCATAGGCCCTGCGCCTTGTTTCTTTAGTCGTTTGTATGGGCGGTATCGCTGGCAAATAATCTTACGTGGAATGGATCCCAAGCAATTACTGCGTCACCGTCGGCTTACGGATTGGATCATCGAGGTAGATCCTTCAAGTCTCTTGTAATCATCTTTGTTATGTTTCGATTTGAACATACAGAGAATTCAACCTCACGTTATAATAGAAAAGAATTCTTCTAAATTCCAGCAGGATTGTTTGGTGCAAAGTTTAAAATACGCTTTTCGATTTATTAGCCGTAGTTTTCAATTGGCAATAGAAAATAAACCACTCCAAAAGCCCTGGATGTATCAGAGCCTGGGTAATTTTGCGTTTCTTGTGTTGTGGTTTCTCCCACTAGCTTTGGTGATTGGGTTGATTGGTTATAGACCAATTGGGTTGATCCTGGTTGGTTTGGTTCTTATTCTGCTAGTGGCTAGTTGGGTGATATGGGGGGAGATCACCGCATCAAGAACATGTCAGATCCTAGAAAAAATGATCCTGAAGGAGTACCCGCCCTCCGAATCGAAATCCAGCTGGCCGGTATTCAAAGAGTATTGGGTGGACATCTTTCTCTTTACGTTAATGTTACCTGGGGCACATCTGCTTCACACCATCCGACAATTGTTTTCGAAAACAGCAAGCAAACAAACTGATTGGATTGAAGAACATCCATTGATTCAACCTGTGATTGTTCTGGAGGATCTCGATTTAGCGGGTGCAGTAGTGCGCGTTGAACAGATGGTTGAACAACACCTGCTGCGAGTCAGAACTGATTTTATGCGAGTGGACTTAATTGCCCGGATTGTAGAATGGTTGATGCTGGTTGTAGGCTTTGTAGTAGGTTTTTGGGTTAGCACGAAAATTGTCGACCCCATAGCGGCAAGTTCCGGGCAGCGTATTTTCGGTTTGGGTATTGGGCTTCTTATTGCATGCGTTTTTGCACTATTTGGTTTCTCGTTCAGTACATTCTCGCGTACCTGTTATCACACAGCGCTTTACTTATGGGTTCGGAATGTGGAATCCGCGAGAAAGTCGGGTGATCGCAGCGAAGCTCGACCGCCAGCAATCATAGCCCAGGCGTTGGGAAGAGTCATAATAAATAAAAAGGGATGATGTTATGCAGCACAGAAAAGAAGCCCTCACCTGGAATGATGTTGATCAATTAATAGATCATCTTTTACCTCAATTTGATATTAACTTTGATGCCATGATCATGATCTCACGCGGCGGGATCGTCCCCGGAGCGATGCTTGCTGAGGCAATGGATATTCAGAAGCTGCTGATCGCATCCGTGGATTTCCCCTCAGAACTGGAAGAAATGGAGCGCCCGCGCTTGTTGGCATGGCCTAAGTTTTTGATGTTTCCCGAAGATGATCTTCTCAGTGGTGAACGTATCTTGATCGTAGATGATGTCTGGGGATCCGGCAGAACGATCACCTCCGTAAAGAATCGCGTTTCGGCTGCGGGTGGATTTCCCTACACCTGTGTCGTGCATTTTAATCCTTATCGCAATTTGTTTGGGACCAATCGACCGGATTACTTCGCTGCAATCACTGATGCTTTCATTGTGTATCCCTGGGAAATTGATCGAGATCTACACGGGTCACTTTTGAAGGACTTCTAGACAAACCAACGATTGTGTAAACACAGGCACGATTGTTTTATGATTGGGAAGATTTTCGACTGGTAGCAGAAGCCTATCATAAAATTCTATGAATCATCAATCAGGAGGATCGAAATGGAACGAAAAATCCGTTGGTATGACTATATCACCATCAACATCTTTTATTTTGCACTGACTGCCCGGTCACAAACACTAACTCCCTTAATTTTACCTTTACTCGTGCAGACTTTTATGGGGGATGAAGTGAAAGGTGCTGCTTATGGCAATTTAAGATTATGGTCTCTGATGATCGCTGTGCTGATGCAAGGTTTGATTGGGATTCTTTCGGATCGCAGCACATCCAGGTTGGGTCGCCGACGACCATTTATTTTGATAGGCGGCGTGACGGAGGTATTGGTTTTCTGCGGAATTGGTGTGATCGCTGCCACTTTGGAGGGGGAGTTTGGCTACTGGGTGTTGTTTGCTGCAACGATTTTATCCATGCTTTCTGCGAATACCGGTCACGCGGCTGTGCAAGGGCTGATCCCGGATATTGTCCCGGAATCGAAGCACGGCATCTTTTCAGGGGTCAAGGCTTTTTTTGAGCTGCCGGCACCTTTAATTTTTGTTTCCTTTGTGATCACGAAATTGGTAGAAAACGACAATTTTTGGGGTGCATTAATCGTCTTGAGCGCCATTGTGTTGATCTGCACAGCCCTGGCTATGTTTGCACCGGAGAAACCCATCAAGAAACCCCCTTACGAAATGGATTGGAAGCCTATCCTTCGTTTGGTGGGAATGACGGCAATTTTCACGGCAATTATTCTCGGTTCGGGTGCGCTTGTGAATTATGTCAATAAGCTTGCGAGTACATTGCCGGATACACCCGCATTGATAGCCACAGCAGCAGTAGGTGTATTTGGCATGGCAGTTGCTGTGATTTTGGGTGTTTGGGCGAGCGTGAGCGTCGGTCTTGGTGGTGAGGGGAGTGGGGATAAGTCCTCTTTTACATGGTGGGTGGTTAACCGGTTGGCTTTTTTGGTTGGTGCCACCAACCTGGCAAGTTTTGCCCTGTATTTTCTCCAGGAACGTTTTACTGACCTGGAAGGTGCAGCGGCATCTGGACCAACATCAATGTTAGTGATGTTTGTTGGCGTAGCCATACTGGTTTCGAGTATCCCGGCAGGATGGCTGACGGATAAATTTGGACGAAAACCAATATGTGCCTTCAGTGGCGTACTGGCGATGATCGGTACGATTGTGGTCACAATCTCAGCGAATATGATCATGCTGTATATCGGTGGTTTGATGGTTGGTATCGCCATCGGATTCTTTTACTCTGCCAGTTGGGCTTTGGGAACCACCCTTGTCCCAAAGAAAGAGGCAGGGCGCTACCTCGGTATCCAGAATCTCGCAGGGGCTGGGGCGGGTGCTATCGGGGCTTATATCGGGGGACCAATTGGTGATGGTGTTAGCTTCACATTGTTGATGAGCATTTTTGGCTTGTTGTTCCTGGTCTCGACCCTGGCATTGTTTGGGATCAAGGAAAAGTCCCTTGAGCAAACGGGCGTGTAAGCCATCGGCAATCGAATCTTTTTAATCATAAGATTGAGATCCCGGGGACCCAATTACGAGTTTCCCGGGTTCTTTTTGTAGAACACCAAGCTATTTGTAATTAGGATTTAGGGGCACACAATGAGTGATCTATATTTTTGAAAATAAAACCCTTCCTTGAATATCGGTCAAAAATGAAACCAATAAGATCTCTAATTTGCATCAGGCTTAGGAAACTTTAAACAGAAATAAGCCACCCTGAATCGATGACATTTCTTTTAAAATCCGTTATAATCAACACAGATTAACAAGTAAGGAGCTGTGCGTGATTCGCATCAAACTGTAGCATTCTTGGTATATTGGAAAGCCTGACAAATTTATTGTATCCTTGACCGAGGGCTTTCCCTGGGTTTTTGTTTTAAGAAGGCAGGTTGATGTGTTAAAAGTACAGAAAATTTATAAATCTTACGGTCTTAATACCGTTCTCAAGAAAATTACATTCAGTATAAAAAAAGGGGAACGGGCCGCGTTAGTTGGACCAAACGGCTGCGGGAAATCCACTTTAATGAATATTATTGCTGACGTCGAAACGGCAGATTCGGGCCATGTCGCCTGTACTCCTTCGACGCTAAGGATAGGCTATCTTCAACAGGGAATAACCTTTGCACACCAGGAGAAACTGGGGGCATATCTCAGCCGTTTTGCATCGAACCTTGAAGAAACTCTGGAATCACTGAAGGATATTTGTGATTCACTGGTGCAGCAGCCAGAAGATCCTAAATTGATCGCTCGATATGATGAGACACTGCAGGCTTTGGACCGCTCACAAGAGTTGGAAGGCATGCGCCTGGATGTTTTGGCCAAGTTCCAGCTTGTTGATATCCCGCAGGATACCCCAATTGCTCTCTTGAGCGGAGGTCAAAAAATGCGATTGGCACTGGCGGGGTTATTGCTCGAGCGTCCTGATATGCTTCTATTGGATGAGCCGACCAATCATCTGGATCTTGAAATGCGCGTCTGGTTGAGGGATTGGATATTATCCTTTCCTGGTGCTATCTTGTTGGTATCCCATGATCGTGCCTTTTTAGATGCTGTCATCCATAAGGTGATCGCCTTTTCACCAACGGGAGAGGGCGTTAAAGAATACCCCGGGAATTACACCCAATACCTGTCAGTGAGAGAAGCTGAATTTAACCTTGCCATGCAGGCTTATGTCGATCAAAAGGATGAGGTCAAACGGCTGAAGAAGGCAGCTCGAAGTGTGCGGGATCAGGCCAAGCCGCACAAGGGGGGAAAAGCTGATGGTAAAAATACCGATGGTTTTTCCGTTGGCCATTTCCATGACCGATCACTTGAAACCGTCAGACGTGCCAAGCAAATTGAAAAGCGAGCCGCATTTCTAGAGGGCGATGGTGCCCTCGAGAAGCCCAGCCACGCCTGGGATGTGCGAATGCAATTCTCTGAGACTCCCAGAAGTGGAGATATCGTTCTACAGCTGGATCAATTGTCGATCGGGTATGATGACCATCCGCTTTTAGCACCTATCAGTCAGACAATCACACAGGGGCAGCGGATTGCCTTAATTGGACCGAACGGCGTTGGGAAAACCACACTTTTTAAGACTCTCCTGGGAGGAGTACAGCCAATTTCAGGGCGGGTTATTTTTGGGAGAGGTGTACATCCTGGCTATCTTTCACAGGAACAGGAAGTGCTTGATCCCTATCTGACCGTATTGGAAACCATTCAACAAATTCCGGGTTGGTTCAATCACACTGAGGCGCGTACCTTTCTTCATCGATTCTTATTTAGCGGTGATGAAGTGTTCCAGCCTGTGGAAACTTTATCCTTCGGACAGCGATCCCGTTTGATGCTGGCTATATTGGTGGCAGATCAATGCAATTTTCTACTTTTGGATGAACCCCTCAACCATCTGGACCTTAGCTCTCAAGAGTCCTTCGAAAAGGCCTTAAGCAGCTTTGAAGGAACGATCATCGCCATTACCCACGATCAATATTTCATCGACCGGTTTGCACAGGTAATTTGGTGGTTCACACCCGAGGCCTTGCGCGTGGAGCTTACACCTGAAGCTCTCGAAAAGATTATGCTTACTTGAAAACCCATACAGCACATGTCGGGTTTGGTTAATATGCCTCAGGAACGATGAAATTTATTGGATCTGATTGTTTTCTTACGTTGTAGGAGATGCCTAATTTGTCAATCTTCGACACTTTGTGATATGATTTTAGAAAGCCGATCCAACCAGGAGAGTTGTGTATGACTGAACAGGATTACTCTTTCGAAGAAAAAGTTAATGGGCTGGTTGACCAGCTTAATGCGTATATTGAGCAATATCACGGGGGCTCTGTTGAAATTGACCGGATTGAAGGCAACACTGTGTATGTCAGGCTGGGGGGTGCCTGTGAGGGGTGCCCACACGCCCAGGCGACGCTGCAAGGATGGGTGGCGGGCACACTACGTCAATTTTTCCCGGATATTACTGTCACGGAAGTAGACTGAACCTATTCCATAACCTGCCAATATGAAAGCCCCGTGGCTATCCACGGGTCTTTTTGTTATCCCTTAATATCTTTTCAAGCGCCGATTTGGATACTTGCCATTATTTTCGAGTTCTGGTGCCAGGGCTAATATTGATCTCATTTTGCACAGCCCGGTAAAGGGTTTCACTGCGTAATTCAGCCAGGGTATAGCAGGGTGCTTCCAGATGTTCTGCGAGTGCTTGTGCCAAACCCTGGTCAAATGCCTCATGTTCCATGTTGATCACGACCGTACGGATATCTTCACCGGCTATTTGTTCAGCAATACCATGAGATTCAGCTTGCGGTGAACCTGGATTAATCGAGACATTTCCAGCGCCGTCAGTCAGGATGATCAAAAGCGGCAGGACATCCGGATGGAGTGTTTTTTCTCGTTTTAGCACCTGATAAGCCATGAATAACCCGGCGCTCAGGGGCGTTTTCCCGCCCACGGGGATATCCGCCAAGGAGCGCCGCGCCAGAAGCACAGAATTGGTGGGGGGCAAGACCAGGGTGGCGCGGTCCTTCTGGAACACGATCAAACCCACCCGATCGCGTCGTTGATATGCATCTGTTAACAGGGATAGGATGGCGCCCTTTGTGGCTGCCATACGCTCCGCTACGGCCATAGACCAGGAAGCATCTACCAGGAAAAGGATCAGGTTGGAAGCCCGGCGTACACGCACTTTCCGTTGATAGTCCTCACGCCGTACAGCAAATGCTACCTCTTCCTCTTTCCGAATATCCTCTCTTGCTTTTTGGAAAGGCGCGGCAGCGCGCAATGTTGCATCAAAGGCAAGATCATCTGTCCTGCCATTCGCTGGACGGGCCTGGATATACCGACCGCGTTTGCGGTCAGTTTGTGTTTGCGATCGACGCCCACCCTGTTTGCGCATCATGTTATCCAGGGGTGTATCCAAACGACGAGGTTCAAAAGTCTCGCCTGGTTTTATCTTCTTGCCTCCATCCCACCAGTGGGCAGTGGTGTCCTGGAAGATATCCTGTTTTGTGGGTGTTATGGGCTCGGATCCAGGGGGTTCGTTGCTAACCTGGATATGGGGGGTTGTTGACTTTTTTTTTGCGCGGATTCTGGATCGTCCGGTTCTTTTTCCTCTTCAGATGGTGCACCTTGGGAGGCAGCGCCTTTCAACTGGTCGATTTGTTCCTCAAGCTGTGTCACACCCATTTCGGATTGTCTGAATGGCCCTGCTTTAACCCGATGTGGTAGGGCTAACTCTGCAGCCAATGCGATATCGCGGGCGGTGATCGCCTCCCGCCCCTCGAAGGCAGCATGCGCCCGTGAGGCTTTCAAAATGACCAGGTCAGCTCGGTGCCCGTCCACCTGCATTTTTGCTGTAAGATCTGCGATGATCAACAGGTCTTGACTGGAATAGCGCACACGGTTGACTAAATGACGTGCTTGTGCAATTTGTTCTGAAAGTTCCTTCTCTTTGGTCAGCCACTCTTTCCGGAAGGCTTCGGGATCTGCTTCAAAGGCCAGGTTGCGTTCCATGATCTGAACCCGTTGCCGGCGATCCAATATGCCGTGGATCTCGACTGAGAGTGCAAACCGGTCCAATAACTGTGGTCGCAGGTCGCCTTCCTCAGGATTCATCGTCCCGACCAGAATAAAACGTGCCGGGTGTGAGAAGGAGATACCCTCCCGCTCGACGATGTTCATACCCATGGCGGCGGAATCCAGCAGGACATCCACAACATGATCATCAAGCAGGTTGACTTCATCAATGTACAGTAACCCCCGGTTAGCAGAGGCAAGCACACCAGGTTCGAAATGCCGTTCGCCTTTCTGAATGGCTTTTTCGATATCCAGGGTACCCACCACGCGATCTTCAGTAGCTGAAATGGGCAAATTTATAAATGGTGTCTGGCGGGTTTCGAGGGGAGGTTCTTCAACATCTGCGTAGCGTTCCCGACATTCTGTGCACCAGGTGATGGGCTTATGTGGGTCACAGCCAAAGCGACAACCATGCACGATCTCCACAGGAGGTAAGAGCGCCGCCAAGGCTCTGGCGGCTGTTGATTTTCCTGTGCCGCGCTCGCCACGTATCAAGACACCCCCAATACGGGTGTCGATGGCGTTCAAAATCAGCGCACGCCGCATACGTTTTTGGCCGACAACTGCAGTAAATGGGTAGATCACTCGCATGATTGAAAGTCCGAAATCTATTTAAAGGCTCATACAGTTTACCACGTGCGGAAAAGAATCAACAATTATGCAGAGGGCTTAGCATGGTGCTTTGTTATTGGGAAGTTAGAATGGATTGTGCATCTGGCAGCTTATCGCCGAAGGAATCTTAAGCTACAATACAGGCATGGACTGGCATATCTTTGGACATGATTGGGCAGTGAACCTGCTTCGAACCCATGCAGCGGGGGATAAACTGCGGCATGCTTATCTTTTCGTGGGGCCTGAGGGTATTGGAAAAACAACACTGGCATTGCGTTTTGCTCAGGCGCTCAACTGCAGTCAAGCACCAGCACCAGGTAGCTTTTGTGGTGTCTGCAGGGATTGCCGCCAAACTTTTTCGATGCAGTATCCCGATCTGAGCCTGGTGGTTCCAGAGGAAGGGCATAAAGATATCCGGATCGATCAGATCCGCACCCTGCAGCATACCCTGGCATTGACGCCATATGCGGCTTCATACCGGATCGCGCTGCTGCCTGATTTTCAATCTGTGACGGAACAGGCAGAAAACGCTTTACTGAAAACACTGGAAGAACCCCCAGACAGGGTCATATTGTTGTTAACAGCGCTTTCTCCAGAGGGTTTGTTACCAACCATCGTTTCACGTTGTGAGGTCATCAGGCTTCGACCAGCTTCGGTATCTGAGGCTCAGGCGTTTTTGGAAGCTGATCAGGGGCTGGATACAGAAAAAGCCGATCTGATTGCACATCTTTCTGGCGGCCGCATTGGCGCAGCTATTCGTTTAGCACAGGATCCAGAAGCTTTGTACAGACGGAAAGCCCATCTTTTGGCGTTCTTAGAATTATTATCCGCTAAGCGATATGAACGATTTATGCTGGCGGAAACACTAAGTAAAGATGGCGGCAGAGCTCGCCAAAATGTCCGCGAGGTTCTGTCAATCTGGCTTTCTTACTGGCGGGATGTTTTTGTGCGCTGCTCAGGTGCCGCAATCGACATGGTCAATATTGATCTATTACCACAAGTGGACTACGTCGCTGCTAGAATGGCTGTGAATGAAGCCCGAAGGTTAGTCGTCTCTCATGAAAAGGCGCTGCAGCAGTTGGACGCCTATGCTAATGTTCGCCTTCTGCTTGAAACCCTCATGCTGCAGTGGCCGACTATAACTGTTCCAATGCCTGAAGTATAAGGTAATATAGGCTGTTCGACCGTTTTATTTCATTTCCACTTGAAAAATTTGTAAATCCGAAAAACGTACGGTCATTGCACTCCCACTGATGGTCCGTGCAAAAACGCCCAGTGCCCCCTCGCGCTCCCGAGCGATTAGTTCTTCAAATTGGAATGTGTCATTAATAAACAATTGGAACAAGCCTTCATAAACCCAAATGCCCACGCGGTTCGTCGCAGGGGCAGAGAGCTGCATCTGTGTTGCCGAATCCCAATCGTAAATGACAGCATTTTGTCCACCCTGGAGAAGCTCCAAGCGATATTGTCCTGTACAATTAATCAGGAGCAGATAATATTCTGAAGTCGAGTGATACCAAAAAACGATACCGATCTGATCTTCCGGGCTGCATAAAGAAGACTGGATTGTCAATTCTAAATAAAAATTTTCAGGTAAGGTATGTTTACTCAGGCTGAGGAGGGATGAATTTGGCTTGGCGACTGCCAAGGTCAGGTTTTGAGTGCCAAATGCTGCATTTCCCGATTCGTACTGGGAAGTAAGCCAGAGGCTTTCATTTGAGAAGTCGTCGCTTATCAGGAGGTCTGTGATCCCCTCAATATGTCCTTCTCGAGTAGGTTGTGTAGTCGGGATGGCAGCGGGGATGGAGGTTGGTGTCGGCGTGGCCGGGAACCAATCAATCGTAGGCGTTGGGATCATGGTTTGGGTGCTGGTTGCGGTTGGAGAAGGGGGTTGCTGCGGCAGCAGGATATCACACCCCGAGAATAGTACAAGAGTCAGGATTAGCCCAATTAGTATAAGGTATGTTGCCAGTTGATTTCGTGTCATGCTGTGACTCATTCGACCATAATTATAGAACGAAATTAATTAACGTCATAATCGAGGATGTTGAAAAAGAAATTTGCATCGAAATTTGTCCATCTGGTATTTTTTATGATCAATTGAATAGAGGATTCCTCTGTAGCAACTGTGATAAGAGTCAAGCAGGAATAAAGACTTTCGGAGCTGCAAGAGTGGGTTGCCAGGGTTTCATAGTACGAATCATTGCATTGAGAATGGTCAATAACTTTCTCATACAGGCGACGA